>JAKSRN010000023.1 GCA_024403585.1 Lachnospiraceae bacterium
ATTTGGCGACTGCTCGCGAACGAACGAAACTCGCAGAGCGTGTTTCGGCTCGTTTCTTCGTGGGGGATTTCGAAGAATCTCCTATGAAGAAAAACATCGAAGCGTAGCTTCCCTGCGCTTCACGAACGGGCAAAACTCGCAGAGCGTGTTTTGTCTCGTCACAGGAAAAAAGAATAAGGATTTCAGTTCGGAAGATGGAGATCAGACACAAGATTTTTATTAGAGGAATTGAGAGAGGAGGATTAGACAATGAAACAGAAAAGTACTGCTGAGAGACTTCTGTGGGCACAGTTTGATGCACTTGAGATGGGTACAGGTTGGGATGATCAGGATATTTTACGTCCACAGATCATGATTGAGAGTGTATACGGTGACTCTCATCCAGGCAGCTACCATCTGAACCAGATGGTTGAGCAGGCTACCTACGGTGTATACGAAAAAGGTGGAAAACCAGCGAAGTATTACGCTACAGATATCTGTGACGGTTGTGCACAGGGACATGACGGAATGAACTTCATTCTTGCATCCCGTGAGGCAATCGCAAACATGGTTGAGGTTCATGGATGTGCAGTTCCTTGGGACGGTATCATCATGGCATCCAGCTGTGACAAATCCATTCCGGCTCACTTAAAAGCAGCAGCTCGTCTGGATGTTCCAACAATCTTCATGCCAGGTGGATCTATGAGACCAGGCCCACGCCAGACAACATCTCTGGTAGCAGGAGGTATCTCTCTTCGTCAGAAACGTAACGACGGTATCACAGAGCAGGAGATCCGTGACTACAAACTTACAGGCTGCCCATCTGTTGGAGCATGTACCTTCCTTGGAACAGCTTCTACTATGCAGTGTGTAGCTGAGGGACTTGGAATGACTCTTCCGGGTGCAGCACTTGTTCCTGCAACAATGCGTGACCTGCTTCAGTATTCCAGATACGCTGGACGTAAGATCATGGAACTGGCTGAGAAAAACATCACACCATCTCAGATCATGACTCCTGCAGCATTCAGAAATGCGATCATCGTTCATTCTGCAATCGGTGGATCTACAAACGCTACAATCCATCTGCCATCCATCGCTCGTGAGCTTGGATATGACCTTGACATCGATCTCTTCGATGAGATTAACCATATGACTCCACACCTTGGAAACATCAACCCATCCGGACAGCATCTGACAGAGTCCTTCTGGTTTGCTGGTGGTGTACCAATGGTTCAGTGGCTGCTTCGTGACATGCTGGATCTGGATGTTATGACAGTAACAGGAAAAACTCTGGGTGAGAACCTTGAGGATCTGCATAAAGATAACTGGTTCGAGCGTAACCTTGGTTACCTTGAGAACTACGGCCTGACACGTGATCAGGTTATCTTCCCTGTAGATAAAGCACCTGAGAAAGGTTCTGTAGCTATCATGAAAGGAAACCTTGCTCCGGAAGGCTGCGTACTGAAATATTCTGCATGTGCTATGAACCAGCGTGAGGTTGTTAACGCTAACGCTCGTGTATTCAACTCTGAGGAAGATGCTCATGATGCAGTTGTTAACAATGAGATCAATCCTGGCGATGTTGTAATCATCCGTTACGAGGGACCAAGAGGATGTGGTATGCCTGAGCAGCTGATGACTACTGAGGCAATCGTTTGCGATGACCGTATCAACGGATATGTAGCTCTGATCACAGACGGACGTTTCTCCGGTGCTACACGTGGTGCTGCAATCGGACACGTTTCTCCAGAGGCAGCTGCAGGCGGCCCAATCGCGTTCATCGAGGATGGCGATCTTGTTTCTTACTCTGTTGAGAACCGTACAATCAACGTAACAGGAATCAAAGGTGTTCCTTGCTCCATCGAAGAGTGTACAAAAGTTCTCGAGGAGAGATCTAAAGCAGGAATCATTCCTCGTGAGCCACGTAAAGGATTCTACAAGGTTTACACAGATCACGCACTTTCTGCTATGAAGGGTGCAGGTCTGGAGTAAAGACCAGTAAGCATAAAACAGATCTGATTTAAAAAAAGTGCGTTCGGCAGAAGAATGTTTCTTCTGCTGAACGCCTATACTGCTTTATTATGGTAATATGTCAAATCTGATATATGGAGGAGTAGAACTATGAATCCAAAAGAGTATTTAAATTCCGTCTTCGGTCTGGAAGGCAAAACCATTATGATCACCGGTGCCGGTGGTGGAATTGGTCTTGCCATCAGCGAGGGACTGGCATATGCAGGGGCAGAGATTGCTCTTTGTAATCGTACCGTTTCCAAGTGCCAGCCGTTAGCTGATCAAGTCAATGCTGATGGCGGATGCGCTTCCGTACATGCACTGGATATCACAAATCTGGACAGTATTCAGTCCTGTGTAGATGAAGTTGTGGCAAAATACGGAAAAATTGATGTCCTTTTCAATGTAGCCGGAATCAACAAGAGAGAAGGTCTTCTGGATGTAGAGGAATCTACTTATGACAGAATCATGGACACCAACCTGAAAGGTCTCTTCTTCATGAGCCAGGCAGTTGGTCGTGAGATGTATAAGAGAAAAGAAGGCAATATTATCAATATCGGATCCCATAATGACGAAGGAATGTTAGGTGGCTGCTCTGTATACGGAGCAACCAAGAGTGGCGTTGTCGCACTGACTCGTTCCATGGCTGTGGAATTTGCTCAGTATGGTATTCGCTGTAATGCCATCAGTCCGGGACACATTCTCACTGAGCTGACACAGGTAACATGGGATCACCCAACCCGTTCTGTTTATCTGAAAGACAGGATCGCAATGGGACGTCCGGGCAATCCGGATGAACTGGTTGGTATGGCGATCATGCTTGCATCTGATGCATCCCGTTACATGACAGGACAGGCTTATCATGTAGACGGAGGCTGCCTCTGTGGTGGGGCTCCATGGGAGTATGATACTGCATATTGATCGGAAAACATGGTCGGGTGAGCACGAAAGTGCACTTTACATCTGGGCATAAAAGTGATATATTAGTGATATATCAGATGGAGATGCGACCGGTTATACGCATTTGCATCAAAGAATATAAAAATTATGAAGAAAGGAAGTAACAAACAATGGCTGATAAAAAGTACGTTGTAATGGATGGTAATACTGCAGCCGCTCATTCTGCTTATGCTCTGACAGAAGTTGCTGCTATCTATCCAATCACTCCATCTTCCCCAATGGCAGAGAAGGTAGACGAATGGTCCGCTAAGGGCAAAAAGAACCTCTTTGGTTCCACTGTTAATGTAATCCAGATGCAGTCTGAGGCTGGTGCTGCAGGTACCTGTCACGGTTCTCTGCAGGCTGGTGCACTGACAACAACCTTTACATCATCTCAGGGTCTTATGCTTATGATCCCTGCTATGTATGCAATGGGTGGTCAGTTCCTTCCAAGTGTTATGCATGTTGCATCCCGTGTTGTAACATCTAACCATCATTCCATCTTTGGTGATCACACAGATATCATGACTTGTCGTACAACAGGTTATGCTATGCTGATGTCTGCTAACCCACAGGAGTGTATGGATCTTTCTGCTGTTGCACATCTTTCTGCAATCAGCGCTCGCTATGCATTTATGCACTGCTTCGACGGATTCCGTACATCTCATGAGATGCAGCGTATCGAGGCTCTTGACTATGCTGATATCCAGAAAATGGTTGACTATGATGCACTGAAAGCATTTCGTGCTCAGTCTCTGAATCCAAACCATCCATCTAACCGTGGTAACAACGTTAACCCTGATATCTACTTCCAGTGTAAAGAGGGTGCTAACATTAAAGTTGCTCCTGTTGCTGCAACAGTTCAGCACTACATGGACGAGATCAACAAGATCACAGGCCGTGATTACAAACTGTTCAACTACTATGGAGCAGAGGACGCAGAGGAAGTGATCGTTGTTATGTGTTCTGCTTCTGAGGCAGTTAAAGAGACAATCGATTACCTGAACGCACAGGGACGTAAAACAGGTCTTGTACAGATCCATCTGTATCGTCCATTCTCTGTTCCGGATTTCGCAGCTGCAATTCCTGCAACATGTAAGAAGATCGCAGTTCTGGATCGTAACAAAGAGACTGGTTCTGTAGGTGAGCCTGTATACCTTGATGTTGTAACAGCTCTGAATCAGGCTGGACGTACAGACATCAAAGTTGTTGGTGGACGTTATGGTCTGTCTTCTAAAGATACAACACCTGCACAGTTTATCGCAGTATACGATAACCTGGCTCAGGAGAATCCAAAGAACAACTTCACAATCGGTATCGTTGATGATGTTACCAATACATCTCTCGAAGTAAAAGAGATCGAGCTTCCACATCCTGGAATGGTTTCCTGCAAACTGTGGGGTCTTGGCGGAGACGGTACTGTTGGTGCTAACAAGAACGCAATCTCTACAATCGGTCTTGTAGCAGGAAAATATGCACAGGCATATTTCGCATATGACACAATGAAATCCGGCGGACTGACACAGTCTCACCTTCGTTTCGGTGATGACCCAATCCGTTCTACATACAATGTTAACTCTGCAGACTTCGTTGCTGTTCATGCTCCTACATATGTTAAGAAGTATGATACAACTGAAGATCTGAAAGAGGGTGGTACATTCCTTCTGAACTGCCCATGGTCAGTAGATGAGCTTGAGACCATGCTGACAGGAAAGATGAAACGCGATCTTTACAACAAGAAAGCAAACTTCTATATCATCAACGCTGCTGAGAAAGCAGTTGAGGCTGGTCTTCCTGCAAACCGTACAAACTCCATCCTTCAGTCTGCATTCTTCGCTCTGACAAAAGTTATCCCGATCGAGCTTGCAGTTGAAGATATGAAGAAGAACAACTACAATTCTTACTTCAAGAAAGCCGGACAGGCTATCGTTGATAAGAACAACAAAGCTGTTGATATCGGTCTGGATGCAGCAATCAAAGTTGAGATCCCAGAGAGCTGGGCAAACGCAGAGGATACTCCAATCGTTGTTGCTGCTAATGCAACACCATTCGTTAAAGATGTTGTTATCCCAATGGATCGTCAGAAAGGTGATAAACTGCCTGTATCTGTATTCCAGAAATATGGCGTTCTTGACGGAACATGGGAGAATGGTACATCTGTAATCTCCAAACGTGGAGTTGCTGCTAAAGTTCCTGCATGGAATCCGGAAACATGTATCCAGTGTAACCGTTGTTCTATGTGCTGTCCTCATGCAGCTATCCGTCCTATTCTTCTGACAGACGAAGAGAAGGCAAACGTTCCTGAGGGATTCGTTACAGCACCTGCAAAAGGTATGCCAAAGGATGGCCCTGCTTACAACTTCCGTATGCAGGTATCTCCATACGACTGCCTTGGCTGTGGCGTATGTCTGACTGCATGTCCTCAGATCGAGAAGGGTGCTCTTACAATGGTACCATTCGAAGAGATGAAGAAAGAGCAGGAGCTGTTCGATACAGTTGCTATGGATGAGAAATATCTGAAGAAAGATGTGATCTCCAACAAGACTGTTAAATCCGTACAGTTTGCTAAACCATACTTCCAGTTCTCATCTGCATGTGGCGGATGTGCTGAGACAACCTACATCAAACTTCTTTCACAGCTGTTTGGTGATCATATGTATGCAGCTAACGCAGCTGGATGTTCTTCCGCTATTTCCGGTGGTGCTCCAATCCTTCCATACTGCAAGGATACAAAGGGCCGCGGACCTGCATGGGAGCATTCACTGTTCGAGGATAATGCTGAGTTCGCATTCGGATTCTATCAGGCACAGGAAGCAATTCGTAAAGAGCTGCTGATCCGTCTGGAGTCCATGAAAGAGGCTGGCGTTTGTGCAGATGCTATTGCAGCATTCCTGGAGACATGGGATGACAAAGAGAAATCTGATGCCATCACAGAGGCTCTGGTAGCAGCACTTGAGGCAGCTGAGCAGACAGAGGATGTAGCATACATTCTTGAGAACAAAGAGTACCTGTCCAAGAAGTCCGTATGGGCAATTGGTGGTGACGGCTGGGCATACGATATCGGCTTCGGCGGAATCGATCATGTAATGGCTCAGAACTGTGATGTAAACCTGATGGTACTTGATACAGAGGTTTACTCCAACACAGGTGGACAGTCTTCTAAATCTACACCAACAGGTGCTGTTGCTAAATTCGCAGCAGGTGGAAAGAAGATCGCTAAGAAAGACCTTGGTGCAATCCTTATGAGCTACGGTTATGTATACGTTGCACAGGTTGCTATGGGTGCTGATCAGAACCAGTGTCTGAAAGCAATCCGTGAGGCAGAGGCATATCCGGGTCCATCTATCGTAATCTGCTACTGTCCATGTCTTGAGCAGGGTATCCGTTCCGGTATGGGCAACACCCAGAACGAGATGAAGAAAGCTGTTGAGTGTGGATACTGGCATCTGTATCGTTTCGATCCTCGTCGTAAGGCAGAAGGAAAGAATCCATTCCAGCTTGATTCTAAAGAGCCTGATACAGATAAGATCCTTGATTACCTCAAAGGCGAGAACCGTTACCTGTCTCTGAAGAACAACTTCCCAGAGAGAGCAGACGCTATGTACGCTCAGAACGTAGAGGATGCTAAGGCACGTTACGCTAAATACAAAAAAATGGCTGAGGAATAATGAGTAAAATAGAGCTATGAAGTTCTTATAAGTAGCCATACCATGGGGCTGCGGGAAAACGAATTTCGTTTTCCTGCAGCCTCTTTTTTGCGGATGGGACAGAGTTATACTCAATGCTTTTCGAAACCATAAGAGGGAAATTTGTGAATGAAAGCAATGTATGGTATGATAAAGGATAACAAAAACGACTTCTAAAGAAAGCAGGAGGAAGCACATGATCTGGAACATACTGAAGATAGAAGCAACAAAAGACAAACGTGCCATCACCAGAGCGTATAGAGAACAGCTCTCTCTAGTGAATCCGGAAGACAAACCGGAAGAGTTCAAACTCCTTCGTTCTGCCTATGAAGAAGCTCTTGCTTATGCTGCAAGAGAAGAAGCGGAAGTGTCGGTCAATGAAATGGAAGGCACAGACAATAAGACAGAAGGCGCAGACAATAAGACAGAAGGCACACACAACGAATCGCCGGGAACTAAGAATAAGTCAAAAACTCCTGTGGAGCTTTGGACCAATGAGTTAGAAGCCCTCTACTTCGATCTTCCTTCCAGACTGGACCCTATCTGTTGGAAAAAGCTTCTTTCTCAGGATGTATGCATGGCTCTGGACACCAGACCACAGGTGGAAGAAGCGCTTCTTCGCTTTATTATGGACAATTTCAGAATTCCTCATAAGATCTGGCTTCTTCTGGATGAAGAGTTTCAGTTTATGGAGGAGATCAATCGGCTGGCTGAACAGTATCCGCAGGATTTCCTGCGTTATATCGTAGTAGGGGGAATCCGGAATGAAGATACATTTCCGCTGGAACTGTTTGCAGAGGGAACTGCTGGACAAATCTGTGATGCATATCTGCAGGTCTATTATCAGCTTAGCAACAATTTCCAGGAAGGGGCTGAGGCAGCCGCAAAACTGAAAGCGATGCCAACGAAACACCCTTATGGCGAGGCACTTCTGGCAAGATATGCTTCTTTCAATGGAGATGAGACTGCCCTTGAGAGGATGCGAGAGATTTCTGCTGCCTATCCTGACGACATGAGTCTTCTGACAGATCTGACGGTGATGCTTTTCCAGGCTGGCTCTTATGAGGAAGCTGTGGAGCATGCGGACCGTATTCTGGAAACTGATCCGGATCAGGCAACAGCCTTGAAGGTGAAAGCCTACTCTTTTGTAAATCTGGAGCGGTTCAGTGAGGCATCGGAGCTGATCAACAAGCTGATGGCCCTGGCTGACGGAAATCAGAGAGAGATTGCAGATCTGCAGGGAGTTCTTCAGGATATCAACGAAAAACTGATCCAGTCCAATGTACAGAAACTGGAAGATGGATTAGCAGAAGAGGATACAGCCTTTGAGCTGGTATGGGCATATCTTCAGAACGGTATGCCGGATCAGGCTCTTCTTTATCTGCCACAGCTGGTGGTGGATTATCCAAATCCGGGTCGTTATCACAGAACCCGCTTCCTGGTTCTGAGAGCCAATGGACGAAAAGAGGAAGCACTGGAAGTGATGCGTGGCTTACTGGAGCTGTTGCATGGGGATGAAGCGGAAGCTCAGCAATCAGAAAATCCAAAGGATCTGGAGCGTTGGCATTACCGCATGGCTGACATGCTGATTGAATACAGTGAGCTTTTTCTTTCTATGGGAAGAAACGAGGAAGCATGTCAGATCTTAAAACAAGCAGAAGAACATGCAAAAAACAGTGCAGAATGCTGGAGTCGTATCACACAGATCCTTCTGGTACAGAACAAGTACGAAGAAGCCCTGCAGACAGCAGAGATGGTGATCGAGCACCAGCCGAATTCTGCCCATGGGTATCTGCTGCAGGCGAGGGCTGCATTCGCCATGTATCAGGACAATGTGGCATTCAGAGCTGTGAATGAGGCTTTGGAGCTGGATGGCTCTGACCTGTTTGCCTACCTTCTGAAACTGCGCATCCTTGTGAGAAATGATGCCAGAGAGCAAGCGGAATCTCTGATCGCTTTCCTGGAAGAGAACGGGATTACAGAAGATATAACCGTCAGATGGTGTAAAGCCATGCTGATGCCAAGTGATGATGTGGAAGCAGTTTATGCGGCATATCAGGAGATCGAAGAGGTGATCCTCAAGCTGCAGGAAGAAGGACAGCCGCTTCCAGACTGGCTTCCGGACTTTTATTACCGAATGGCCATTGCCCTTGCCGGCGTGAAGGATGCGAAGAAGGACTATTCCAGGGATGACCTGCATGCCCTTCTGGATAAGGGCCTTGCGGCGGATCCGGAGGATTTTGACTGTCTGGAGTATAAGGCATGGCTCTTTGGCAGGGATGACCGCAATACAGAGGCTATTGAAATCTATCTGCAGCTGGAGAAACGGCCAAGAAGAAATCTATATGTGGAAAAACAGCTGGCAGAGCTTTATTATGATGAACGATTTGACTATGCAGATCTGGCCCTGAAGTATGAAAGTATGCTGGAAGAGGAGCAGGCTGATGTCCGTGATCATCAGACCAGAATGGGGCATATCTATTATATGATGCAGGAATTTGAACTGGCAGAGGAACGTTACCTGAGAGCCCTGGAGATCAGCGTCAATGATCCATGGGTGTATCATCTGATGACCAGTTTATATATATCCTGGAGGAAGCTGGATCAGGCTGAAAGCTGTGCCAGAAAAGCCCTTCAGTATCATAAGGAAAAGGGGCTTGGAAAAGGGGAGACCAATCGGGTCTACTGGATGGATCTGGCTCAGGTGCTCAGTCTTCAGAGAAAACCGGAAGAGGCAGTTGCTGTCTATGAAGAATGTCGAGAAGAGTGCAGCCATTACACAAGCTATTGGAAAAATGTTGCCGATGTCTACCACGCAGCTGGCTTATGGGAGCCATTGGACCGCCTCCTGCATGCTTGGGAAGAATCCGGGGAGGATCCAGAGCAATGGGTAGTAGCTGTGATCACCACCTATCTGCTCAAGGGTGAGTTTGAAAGAGCAGATCAGGCTATGAGTAACTGCGGTCGTCCGGTTCCTGCAGATAAGCAGCCTTACCTGAAAGCCTATCTGTCTGCTCATATGGGAGACTTCCGGGATTATATTGCCTATCGAAAAGACAGCCTGGACAGAGAACTGAAAACACGTTACAAGGGAGACAACTGTCACCAGTATGAGAACTGTGCATTTGGCAACTGGCTGCAGGGCAATCTGGAAGAGGCGGTGAAACTGGCCGAAGCCGGCTGGGAAGAGTATCAGATCTATCTGGAGAAGTATGATCTGTATCAGCCGATCCATATCGGTTCAGCCAGTGTCTGTCTGGCCCTTCTGGGGCGCCTGGAGGAGGCAAGGGAGTTGGTGAAAAAGATGGATACAGCACCCCTTTGCTGGACCTGCCGCTATCCGATCTGCAAGGACCGCTTCCTGTATTCTGCAGAGATAGAACTGATCGCAGGGGACATGGAGAAGGCCAGAATGTATCTGGATCGAACCAGAGAAGCTGATCCGAGCGAGGAGTGTCTGATTCTCTGCGAAGGCTATCTGAACAGCAAAAGAGAAGGAACAGGGGTATAATAAACGATGCTGATAGGAATTGATCTTGGGACCACCAACAGTCTGGCCGCCTGCTACAGGAACGGCAGACCAGAGCTGATTCCCAACAGATTTGGAAAATACCTGACACCCTCCGTGGTGGCAGTGGATGATTTTGGTGTGCTGCTGGTGGGAGAATCCGCTAAGGAGTACAGTGTCCTGCACCCTTTGCAGGCAGCAAAAGTTTTTAAACGCAGCATGGGCACAGACCGTGTATACCATCTGGGGGATAAAGTCTTCCGTTCGGAAGAACTCTCCGCCATGGTCCTTCGGTCTCTGAAAGAGGATGCCGAGAAGTACCTGGGCTGTCCTGTGACAGAGGCTGTGATCAGTGTGCCCGCTTACTTTAATGAATTTCAGAGAAAAGCGACCCAGCAGGCAGGTGAGATCGCCGGTCTGCAGGTGCAGCGGATCATCAATGAACCAACAGCAGCAGCGCTGGCTTATGGTCTGGGTGATAAGGACAAGGACGAGCGATGTCTGGTCTTTGACCTGGGCGGCGGCACCTTTGATGTGTCAATCCTGGAATTCTATAAAAATATCGTAGAAGTTCACGCTGTGGCAGGAGACAATTTCCTGGGCGGCGAAGACTTCACAGAGATTCTGGCGAAGATGTTCCTGGAAAAGAATGTGATCGCACCGGAATCTCTGGATCAGAAAAACAAAAACCGTGTCATGAAGGCAGCAGAAATCTGCAAATGCCGCTTTGCCGAAACGAACAGCTCCCTCATGACCATCCAGCTGAACGGAGAACTTCTGAAGACAGAGATGGATCTTGCAGAGTACGAGACTGCCTGCCAGCCACTTCTGGATCGGATCCGGAAAGTACTGGAGCGAAGCATCAGGGATGCAGATCTGAAGCTGTCAGAGATTGACCGGATCGTGCTGGTGGGTGGTGCCACAAGACTGCCCATCGTACGAAAATTTGTCATAAAGCTCTTTGGTGGTTTCCCATCCTCCATTGATCCGGACACTGCAGTGGCCCAGGGAGCAGCCCTCCAGTGCGGCATCAAGGAAAGAGAAGAGGAGATCCGGGAGATCGTTCTGACAGATGTATGTCCGTTTACACTTGGTACAGAGGTCAATAAGAGCAATGGTGTCTTTGATGAGTCCAACCATTATCTGCCGATCATTCAGAGGAATACCGTCATTCCGGTCAGCAGAACGGAGACTTTGTATACAGCCCACGACAACCAGAGCCGGATTCTGGTGAAGATCCTGCAGGGCGAGAGCCGGCTGGCGTCCAACAACCTGAGCCTTGGAGAGATCCTGGTACCGGTGCCGCCGGGACCAAAGGGAAAAGAGTCTGTGGAGATTACTTACACCTATGATGTGAATTCTCTGCTGGAAGTGGTGGTGAAGGTGGTGTCAACAGGCATTTCCCGGAAAACGGTGATCCAGGGTGGGAATACGAAGCTTTCAGAACAGGAAGTACAGGAGAGACTGGAGAAGCTCAGTTACCTGAAACAGAATCCGAGAGATGAGGAGACTAACCGTCTCCTGCTGCTCAGGGGAGAAAGGCTTTATGAGGAGTGCACCGGTCAGGACCGTGAGATTATAGATCAGGCTATGATGGAGTTTGAGCAGGTGCTGAAAGGGCAGGACAGAAAAGAGATCGAGCGAGCAGGAAAACGGCTGGCGAAGACATTCGACGAGATCGAAGGAAGATGAATTATAGCGAATGGGGACAAAAGTGAACACCCACCTCCGTCCCCGCTATTCATAAGGGGATTGGAGATAACAGATGCAGGCCAAATATATACCAAGAATAGATATACATGACCGCTATGAATTGAAGAATGCCTTGCCCATGCGGACACCCTATGTGATCCATATTGATCCGTCGGACACCTGCAACTTCCGTTGCAAGTTCTGTCCTTCTGGCAATCTGGAGCTGATGAAGACCATCAAGGGCAGGGGACACGGACCGATGGAGCTGGAGGATTTTAAGAAGATCATCGATCTTCTGGATGAATTCCAGGATCCCATCCGGGTGATCCGTCTGTATAAGGAGGGAGAACCGCTGGTGAATCGGCATTTTGCAGAGATGGTGCGGTATGCGAAGGAGTCGCCTTCCGTTTTGAAGGTGGATACCACGACCAATGCATCGCTGCTGACGCCGGAGCGCAGTCTGGAGATTATTGATGCAGGCCTGGATCGGATCAATATTTCGGTGGAGGGCATTAATGCCGAGCAGTATCAGGATTTCTCCGGATATAAGATGGATTACGGGAAATACGTGGATCAGATCCGCTTCTTCTATGAAAACAAGAAGCAGTG
This sequence comes from Lachnospiraceae bacterium, assembly GCA_024403585.1. GTDB lineage: Bacteria > Bacillota > Clostridia > Lachnospirales > Lachnospiraceae > JAKSRN01. The sequence goes on from JAKSRN010000023.1 coordinate 12,424, forward strand.
CGAGGTGAATATCAAGATCAATGGGGATATTCTGACGCCGGAGCAGGAGGAAGAGTTTTATGATACCTTCGGGGATATTGCGGATGGCATATCTGTAGAGCATACCATTGAGTACTGGCCGAAATACGACGCTATGAAGGTGGACTATGATGAGAACGTAACCCTGCTGGGCGGCAAGTCCAGAGAGGTGGATGTCTGTCCCTATGTGTTCTATGAGATGTGTATCAATTCCGACTGCACCTACAGCCTCTGTCGATTTGACTGGAACCATGCCATGATCCTGGATCAGCATGTGGGGGCACCGGTGACGCCGAAGAAGATCTGGGACAGTATTGTGCTGTGGAATTTCCAGCAGACATTTTTAAGAAGAGAAAGAAAGAGACTGACTGTCTTGTCCTGTCCTAAGTGCGGCATCCTGAAGCAGGGTGTGCCGGAGGATCTGGACGAGTTTGCGGCGGAGATATTGGATGAGATGTAATGGCGAAAGGAGAAAAATATGAAGTTATTTGTTGCATCAGACCTTCACGGATCAGAATATTATTGTAAGAAACTGCTGGCAGCATTCGAGAGAGAAGAGGCTGACCGTTTCCTTTTCCTGGGTGATGTGCTCTATCACGGACCGAGGAATGATCTGCCGAAGGATTACAATCCAAAGGCTGTGATCGAGCTTCTGAATCCACTGAAAGAGAAGTTCCTCTGTGTTCGCGGCAACTGCGACGCTGAGGTAGACCAGATGGTGCTGCAGTTCCCAATCATGGCAGAGTACTGTGTTCTGGAGTGGGGCGGTACTACTATTTTTGCTACACATGGTCATGTCTATAATGAGAAGAACCGCTTTCCGATGCCAAAGGGAAGCATCCTGCTGCACGGCCATACCCATGTGCCGGTATGTAATGTCCATGAGGATTATATCTGCATGAATCCGGGATCTGTTTCCATTCCGAAAGAAAATTCACATCATGGCTATATGATCATTGAGGCAGGTTCCTTTGTATGGAAGGATCTGGATGGAAAGATCATGAAAGAATATCAGATCTGATTCTGAAATCTGATTCTGAAATCAAAAGTGGGGAAACCTGTTTTTGGTGTTGGATAAGATAAAAGTCGGCACCACAAAACCAAAGAACGGAAAGAGTGAAAGTATGAACAAACCAACTATTTTATTTGACAAAGACGGAACATTGATCGATACAGAGAAGCATTATCATACAGCCTGGCTGAGTGCCTTCCAGGAGTATGGTTTTCCTGTGACACCGGAGATCGCTCTTAAGTACAGAAGCTTCGGAAAACCCTTCGCAGAGGAGTATACAAAAGAACTGATTGGTCCGGACGCTGATATCAATGAGATCCGCCGGCTGAGAGACAGGGTGTTTTTTGATCTGCTGGACAAATATGGAATTGAATTAAAACCATATGCGAAAGAAACGTTGGAGCATCTGAAGAAAAAGGGACACAGGATGGTGATCGTAACTGCTTCTACCAGGGAGAGAGCGATTGATGAGCTGACAAAACTTCAGCTGCTGGACTATTTTGATGAGATTGTGTCCGCTAAAACCCTGGAACAGGGAAAACCTGCACCTGACTGCTATCTACATGCCTGCCGGATTCTGGGCATTGATCCTGCAGATACCTATGCGGTGGAAGATTCGCCCAACGGAGTGGAATCTGCCTGGAGAGCCGGCTGCAA
>JAKSRN010000230.1 GCA_024403585.1 Lachnospiraceae bacterium
TCCTGTTCCCTCAATGGTCAGAACTCCTTCCTCATCCAGTTTCCATGTCAGATGATCTCCGCAGGTTCCTTCTCTCTGAACCGGTTCATCAGAAGGTATCTGGGCCTGACCCTTCAATACTTTTCTGGCCAGATTGATCTCTTCCTGTGTTGCATCTACTTTGCAGAGGATCTTCATTCCATATTCATAACGCTCAGAAGAACCCACGGAACCGTACCAGCCACTGAGATCACCGTTGATCTGTGCCATATCCACTGTCAGAGCAGTTTTGTCTCCCACCGGCAGCGGCTGAACACCTGCATCTCCTCCGGAAGCACCCAGATCTGCTCCTAATCCTACCAGAGTAAACTGTACGCGCATTACATCGCCGTCTTCCAGGTATTTCTCTGAGAATCCAAGATCCGGAAAGACATCATTCACAGAGTACATCCATCCGGATTGTGGAGAATAGTCGAACTCTCCCAGATGCGGAAGATCCTCATTACCTGCATTTCTGTCGTTATCAGGAAGATTTGGAAGAAGATTTCCCTGACGGTCGGTCATGTGACTGATGCAGTCCGGTATATCCAGACTTCCATCATCCGCATCGCAGATAGAGCTCAGATAAAATCCGCCATCCAGCTCTCCTTTATATTCGTACTCAAATCCCTGCTCCTTCAACACCTTGTCCAGTACCTGGGCTGCATTCCAGGAAGCAGGATATGTTACCACCATCGGCTCAACGAGATACCCCTGTCCCAGAGTAAATTTCTCCACAGATACCACTGCTGTTTTCTCTGCATCATCCGGATCCGGTTCTGCAGAAGGATCCACAACATGCACCAGGCAGGTAGCCTTCAGAAGAATATCCCGATCCGTTGCAGGATCATATCCGTTATAGGTGACTGTGATCGTCGCATCACCCACTGCTTTTGCATATACAGTCTGGTTAATGGACATATAGCCGCTGTAGAGAGCAACCACCTTACTGTCCTTGGTATCCCACCAGAAGGCAAAACGATTGGCATCGGGATTCGGATAATTGAGAGGTGTCAGAACGATCTGCTCACCAACATTGATGGTCACTTCGGAACGACTTACACGAAATGCTGTATCCTGACCGGCATCACTGAAATCATAGAGGCTCGGCTCACCGGACCGGAATCTTTTGTAGGCAGCCAGTGCATAGGTTGTCTGATAAGTAGCCATGCCGTTACTAACATTGTCCCCATCGGAGGCATAGGTTTTGAAGCCACCTGCATTGCTGGCAAATGTCATCAGATTGGAAACAATGTTCTTGTTTCCTCTTGAAAATCTCGCATCCTTCTCCGTATCAATGCCAAGAGCTGAAAGAGCTGTCAGTACCTGTGCTGCGGTACAGCTGTTCTCTGATCCGCCTTCCACAAAACCACATGTATCAGTCATCTTGTCAGCCAGGTAAGAAAGAGCTCCCTCTACTGCTGCCTGCACCTCCGGGTGCAGGTCTGTATTGTAAGGTGCCAGTGCAGTCAATGCCATTCCTGTCATATCCAGACTAGAGGAGGAATTGCCATAGAGTCCGAAACCGCCATCTGCACAGACATAGGACAAGATCTGGTTGATCAGGCTCTCTCTTGTGCAGACTGCATCTGCAGGAACTGCATAGGACTTACTGTCCAGAGCGATCAAAGCCCAGACCGGTCCATTGGACAGCTGGCTTCCCATCTTGTCGAAGCTGTAAAGCTTCTCCACCAGATTCACTCCGCCGATCTCTGTAGGATCCTCATTCATAGCTCCTATTGCCAGGATCACACGGGCAAGATCTGTGGGACTGGACAGCTTTGCTGCCTGTGCAGCCACACTTTCCAGATAGGCTACCTTATCTTGTGCTGTGATAAAATCACCGCTTCGAAGAAGGGTAATTATATTCCACTCACTTCCATACTTATTCACCGATGCGGTATTCAACCAGGATAAGCCTTTTGCGATCCCGCTTCTGGCTGCCGTCAGTGCATCCACCACCGGCTCAACCACAGTCTTCTCCACAACCGTTACGTCAAATACCACCGGTTCACAGCCTGCAGTTGTATCCAGCGGAGTACCGGTTACTGTTACAGTTCCTTTTTTCTTACCGGACAAAGTATGTGTTGTGGTCTTTTCGATCAGAACACTGCTTGGATCATTGGATACAGTATCTGAAACTGTGACAATTCCATCCTGGCTGTAGGTCCAGGTAAATCGCTGCTCAGAAGCATTGGCCGGAGTCGGTTTAAGAGGCAGCTCAAGGGTGCTTCCTTCTTCGATCGTGATCTCGCCATCGATCACGGCACTCTTCAGTGGATTTTTGTAAACAAAGTTGATCTCGACATCCTGATAGATGTCAGCATTTTCTGCGCTGTGAACACGGAATTGTGCCAGTCCCTGTTTCTTGGGGACAATACCATTTCCGTGCTGGGTCATAAACTCTGCAATATCCGGAGTCAGTGCTTCCCAGACAACTTCCTTGTTGCTGGCATCCCAGGGCTCAATGGAAACACTGTAGTGGTCGTCTTCATCACCCGCATTGATTCCCACATAATAATCACCAAAGATTCCGTTCCAGGCATGAATCTCCCATTGCTCCGGAACCCGGACGCTGATTCCTGTTACCGGTACATGAACAGAGCCTGCCATGACACTGGTAGTCACGTTCGGAGCATCTGTAACAAATACCTGATAGGTAATGTTATTGTCACCCGGAACAGCAAAGGACCAGGTCACACGGTCAAAGCTGTCATCAAATCTGCTGGGATCCACGGCGATAGACAGAACACGGTTTGGAATATCCCGGAATTCCTCCTCGCCTGCCACGCGGCCTTTTGCGGTCAGATAATGAAGGGAACTTCCAAGGCCTTCAAAGACCTGACCCACCGGAGCCTCCTGACCATCCACATAAAGACGGATCTCCTCCAGATTGGTTGGAGTGGTAGCCAGGGTGAAGGTCAAAAGCCTTTTGCCTGTTAGTGCATCAGAAACATAGGCAGTGTAGGGACCCTGTCCGCCGGAGCCCTGAAAATCACCAGTATAGGCCTGAATAATATTGTGTTTTGTGCTTTCTTTTCCATCTGTGATCGTTTCACTGCAGGACCATTTCACAGCATCCTGCTCATATCCAGCCATGGAAAAGCGGCCTTCCTCCAATTCATTGATTGTGATGGTCCCTCCCTCACAGATGGACTCTGTTCTTCCGTCTGCTGCCGTAAACAGAACATGCGGAGCTTCCACCTCTGCTTCCTCGGCCCATATTTCAGCAGCCGGAGCGACCGGAGAAAGCACCATACTGATGGCCAAAGCCACCGAAAGTATGGATTTCTTCCATTTATATATGTGTTTTTTCATACTTCTCCTTATGCACATGGCGACAGGGCACGGCTCCTGCAGCAAAGCAGGCAGTAAAGCGGACGTGTCTCTCTAACCCGTTTCATGCTCATGAACCCGTCTCCTGTCGCCACGGTATTGCTGAATCAATCACCGAAAGCCGCCATACGCGGCTTTTCGGGATTGTACATGGAACTCCTCACATGCATTCATGTCAGCATGATGCATGTTCATCGTTCCTTGCGAAAAGAAGAGCATGTATCGCAAGCAGCGATACATGCCTTCTCCTTAGTTCAAGTCAGAATTATTGCCATCAGCAAAGAGTAAAGCGGACGTGTCTCTCCGCTCTGCTTCATGCATGATCAGAATCCAACAACATCTGTATAGATTGCATTACCATCTGTTCCAATGATCTTACAACGATATT
>JAKSRN010000231.1 GCA_024403585.1 Lachnospiraceae bacterium
AGTTTTGTCATCGGCATTTCATCGATGACAGCCACTCTGACCGGCAGACTCCAGCGGTTCAGTTTGTCCTTTGCAAAAGAAATCAGCTCTTTGCCGATAGTGTCCGGATTATATCCTTCGTTAATTACGACGAAGAGCATAATCTTCCGGTCATTTTTATACGGCGTTGCAACAGCACATACCTGTTTTACTGCCGGATGCTGCTGGAAGACTTCTTCAATCATAGTCGGATAGACGTTGTATCCGTTTACCTTAATCATTCGTTTAACTCTGGAACGGAAAGAGATATTGCCGTCTGCTTCAACAGCTGCAATGTCGCCGGTGTGCAGCCATACGTTTCCATCCGGATGCTTAATTAATACCTGATTTGTTGCCTCTTCGTTTTTAAGGTAACCGTTCATAATTGTAGCGCCAAGGAAACAGAGTTCTCCTTCTTCACCGTCCGGGACTTCTTCAGTAGTCCCCGGCTTTACAATACATATTTTCGAACCGGTAAACGGTCTTCCGATACATCCGCTGGGAAGATTTTCAGAGTTTTCCGGTGACAAGGTACAGGTGCCTGTAGCTTCTGTAAAACCATATCCTGCGCGGAAACGACAGTCTGCACCGTCGCGGATAAGAAGACTGTTGTACTTCTTGGTAAGAAGTTCCGGCACACGGTCTCCGCCTGAGACCATCAGTTTAACATCTGAAAGATTGTACGACTCAAAGTACGGATACATCCTCTCAAAGAGAGCCGGAACGCCGGAAATAAAAAGAACATGCTCTTTTTTAATCTGCTTAAAGCACCCCTTCGGATCAAATCTTGGTACAAGAACCATCTTCATTCCTGACATCAGCGGCGCGTGAACAGTTACTGCGAGACCAAAGGCATGGAATATCGGAAGAATTGCCAAAAAACCGTCTCCAACATCAGTCTTTCCTTTCCCTACATCAAGAAGCAGCTGGATTGAGATGGTATTTATGGCATAGTTAGAAAGCATCACACCTTTGGATGTTCCCGTTGTTCCGCCGGTGTACATGATTACTGCGGTATCGTTTGCTTTTCCCTCATCTGCCGGAAGAACAAATCCGGAACGCAGTTTATTTCTCCCTTCAGCTAAGAAACTATCCCATGAGGTAATGCTTTTAACATCATGCGCCGGCTTATATTTTCTCAGGGCAAATGCATATCCGCCTTTTAAAATCAGTCCTTTGGGGCTGTTCGGGAAGTATCTGCCGGTTGTACAGCGGATAACATCAATATTGCGTCCGGATACAAACTCTTCATTCAACTCAACGGTAAGCACCAGTTTACTCTCGGACAAATCGATTGCATAGAGCACTTCTTCTGCCGTTGATAACGGGTGAACCATGTTGGCGATGGCGCCGATTCTGTTTGCAGCGTAGACAGCGATAACACCCTGAGGAATATTTGGCGTGTAGATGGTTATTGCATCTCCTTTGACGATTCCGCGCGAAAGAAGAGCTGCAGCCGTTTCATCTATTTCTTCAAGGAATCGTTTCCAGGTCATGTGCCTTCCGAAGTAGGCAAGAGCTGTTGCATAGCTTCCTGCTCTCCGGTGTCCGTAAAGAAGTGCCTGATAGAGTGTACGTTTATCTTCTTCGGTATAGTTTAACGGGGTATTTTTTGTATGCAGTATCACTGTATCCTCCAGGGGATTATACTATATCTATATGTTGGTCTTCATGGGTTAATATGCTATGGTACAAACGGCGGTTTCGATTGAGACGGATTCTATTATTTTAATTGAGGGACGGGATGCGGCAGACCGCCATCAGAAGGTTTTTATTCTGAATTAACCTATTATCTACTATATGAAACCTGTGAAAAAGACAGCTCTTCTGCTCGTCGCAGCTGCAGTCCTTTTCGGCTGCATCTTTGCTGCCGGCTGCGTGGAAGAAACTGAGAAAACCCCGGTTCTTTCTATTTCCATCGAAAAAGAAGGAGCACTGTACTACAACATCGGTGACACATTCACTGTGACTCTGCCGTCAAACCCGTCTACCGGTTATTCCTGGGTTGCAGCCCCTGTTGCCAACCTGAAGTGTGAAGAAAGCTTTGAAGCACCCGAAACAGAGCTTGTCGGAGCTTCTGGTTCCCAGACCTTTGTCTTCTCTGCAGAGAAGGAAGGTACGTATGTGATTGAGCTTACCTACAAACGTGCAGGCGATGAAGCAGGCATTTATGTCTATCAGGATGTTCTCTATGTAAAGAAAGGCGACCAGCATGCAAAAGGCAAATTCGTCTTTGCAGGCGACTATCTGCCGGATGCAGGCGACCTTGTTGAGATTACTGTTGCAGGAAACCCGGCATCTACCGGATACCAGTGGTTCGTTGAAGCTGATGAAGGACTCACTATTGTAGATGAAACCTTCGTTCCGGCAAACACTGACTTAGTCGGCGCTCCCGGCAAGTACGTCTGGCAGGTTACTGCTGAGGCTCCCGGAGTATATACGTTCTACGCATCTCTTGCAAGATCTGCAGATGAGGAAAATCCGGCAGGATTCTTCTTCGTACCTGTCTTATTTGGGTTATCATTACAGGAGTAAGTGAGGAAGTATGAAAAAAGCATTAATCATAACTCTGGCTGCTGCAGCAGTTATCTTCGGCTTATTTGCCGGAGCGGCTGCAGCTGCTGCTGACGGGATGGTTGTAGGCGGAGAGACGCTTACTATTCACGTTGATTCCAACCCGTCAGGAGCAACAGCAACGTATCTTTCAACAGGAGAATCTCAGCGTACACCTGCAACCTTTACTTTCCATTCAGGAACAGTGGATTGGGGTACAGGATCTACCATTAAAGTAGAGAAATCCGGGTACATGCCTGATACGTCAATTTACATTTCACCAAGCGAGTTCTCCGGAACATCTACGATAAACAGATTTGTTACCCTCATGCCGGTTCAGACTGACGGATACATCTCTGTTTCATCAGACCCGTCTAAATCAACTGTCAGAATCGACGGTGTTTACTATGGAACAACTCCGACAACTGTCTCAGTTCCGGCAGGACGCCACACCGTTTCCGTAGCTAAAGACGGTTACTCCGGCTGGTCTCAGACCGTCTCTGTCACTACCGGTGCAACTACAAGCGTTTATGCAACCCTTTCAAAGGTAGTTACCACCGGATACTTATCCGCATCCTCAAACCCGAAGTATGCAGATCTCTATGTTGACGGCTCATATCAGGGACAGACTCCGATTACTATCGCCTTAGACAGCGGAAAACATAATGTTGTCTTCAGAAAGTCAGGATACTCTGACTACTCTATCAGCGTGTATATTAATGAAGGTCAGACCTCCATTATTTCTGCAACTCTTGTCGAAAAGGACACCTCCGGATACGTAAGTATTGCCTCCTTCCCGGGAGGAGCATCAGTATATGTTGATGGTGCATTCGTAGGAAACACACCGTATTCCACACCCAGTTCAACCAGCTACCTCTCTGCAGGTCCGTACAGCACTAATGTGTACCACTCCCTTGAACTGCGTCTTCCGGGATACAACACGTACTCAACCTCCTTTAGACCGCAGGAAAAATCTACGGTGACAGTATCTGCCACCCTGAGTCCGTCTGCACCGACCACCGCATCACTTACGGTAACCTCGTCTCCGTCCGGTGCTTCAGTCTATGTTGACAATGTGTACTATGGTATTACTCCGGCAACAGTTTCTAACCTTCAGGCAGGGTCTCACTCAGTAAAAATATCCTCTCTGGGATACCTTGACTCAGTTAA
>JAKSRN010000232.1 GCA_024403585.1 Lachnospiraceae bacterium
TTCATGCGATCACCTCCACAATTCTGGATGCAATGACTACAGTCAGCACCATAGACAGCTCGCTGACACTGGTATAAAAACCAGCCAGGTCACCTGTGATACCACCGAAATATTTCATAGCCATCCGATAGTAATATCCCCATACGATGAATGCAGTGGCTGTCATCACGATTCCGTAGATAGGATTCAACACAATGGCCGCCCCACAGAAAAGGATCAGATACACAACCATAACGGTATTTACTCTCTTCTTGTAAGAGTTGTTGCCGAAGGTAGCTGCAGTTCCCTTAGGGTTAGCATTCGGGAAGTTTGTAACAGACAAAGCAGATAAAGCCCTTGCGATAGCGAATGCAAAACAGAGCACCGGCACTGTTTCAGCAGTCACTTCAGAAGCTCCTGCAATACAGGCTGTCATATACGCCAGACCAATGATCACAGCAAACGCTCCCGCATGAGAATCCTTCAGGATCTCCAGACGTCTCTCCCTCTCTCTCCAGGAACTCAGGGCATCCGCCGTATCCAGAAGACCATCCATATGGATGCCACCTGTTACGATAATAGGGATCAGCACCATCAATGCAGAACGGAAGATCGTTCCGAAGCCCAGCAGCATTGCCAGCTTCCAGCACCCAAACTCCAGCGCACCGATCACAAGACCGATCCAGGGGAAGAAACAAAGGGCATATTTCATATTTTCCTTATTCCAGTCCGCCATGGGCATAGGGATCTTGGAATACATGGAGAAAGCTACGATACAGTTGTTATACAGTTTTTTCATGCCTCACTTCCTCCTTCCATGTCAACCTTTGGGGACAGGTACGTTTCGGTGCACTTTTTGTCATCCTTTGGGGACAGGTACGTTCCGGTGCACTTTTTGCCAGCCTCTGGGGACAGGTACATTCCGGTGCACTTTTTGCCACCATCTGGGGACAGGTGCGTTTCGGTAGCATTTTTCAAATGTAATGGAATACCATATACCACTTCCGTAACACGGTCTGCCATAGCAGCCATCTTCTGATTGATCTGCCCAAGATACTGCTGGTACTGAGTAGTCACAGGATCGTACTCGATCCCATCAGAACAGATTTCATTGGTCACCACCACCACGTTAGCCGCTACCTCAGTCAGATGGGCAATCCCCTTCATGATTTCATCCACAGTGGCATCTCCAGCCGCACCCGGCTCGAACATCTCGTTGGCTGCCAGATTGGACATGCACTCAAGAAGTACATTACAGCCTTCCGGAATCTCCAGATTCTTCAGATTGGTGTAGCATTCCAAAGTATCAAATTGTTTTTCTGCACGCATGGCTCTGTGACGGTCGATTCTCGCAAAACTCTCCTCATCATAGGGGTGCATGGTTGCAATATAGATTCTTCTGGCGGGTCCCAGATCCAGGATCTGCTGTTCGGCAAATCGGGACTTTCCACTGCCGGAACCGCCCGTGATCACATGCATCATGGTTATTGAGCCTCCTTTTGAATATTGGTGTACGACACCAATCGGCATCTATTAAATAGTGGTGCACGACACCGATATTCACTTATTTGAATAATGGTGAACGTCCCGCTGGTAAAGCGGACATTCGCATTCCGCATATGCATATTAATCAAGTGGAACGTAAGTTTCGATCTCATTCTCCTCGAAAGTCGCCATCTTGTAGTAAATCTCCACCGCCAGATCAAGGATCGGGAAGAGAACTACCGCACCGCTTCCCTCACCCAGACGCATGTCCGCAGTGAGAAATGCTTCCTTCCCAAGAGCAGCAAGCACCTGTTTTGTAGCCGGCTCCTGAGATACATGAGATGCGATCATATAATCTGCTGCCATCGGACAGATGTGTTTTGCAACCAGGGCTGCAACACCTGCGATGAAGCCGTCGATCACAACCGGCATTCTTGCAGCAGCTCCGCCAAGGAATACGCCGGCAATACCTGCAATATCAAGTCCGCCTACCTTAGCCAGTACATCGATGGCATCTTCCGGATTTGGCTGATGCAGCTCGATGGCATGTTTGATTACTTCAATTTTTCTTAATAATCCGGCCGAAGAAAGTCCTGCTCCTTTTCCTGTCATTTCCTCCACTGGTCTGTTCAGAAGAACAGATGCGATGGCAGAACTGGTTGTGGTATTACCGATACCCATCTCGCCAACAGCCAGGATCTTATATCCCTCTGCCTTTTTCTCGAAAGCAAGATTGATACCAACCTCAAGAGCTTTGATAGCCTCTTCTCTTGTCATAGCCGGCTCAACATACATATCTTTAGTTCCGTAAGCGATCTTACAGTTACGGATCTTTGTATCACGATATACACCGATATCAATTGGGAAAATGTCACATCCAACCTTTTTGCAAAGGATACTTGTGGTTGCTTTGGAATCTCCCTCAAAATTCTCCGCTACCTGTGCTGTAACTTCCTGACCGGTCTGAGTAACTCCCTCTGCTACCACACCGTTGTCCGCACACATAACGATCAGTGCTTTTTTCTCTATATCAATTCTTGGATTTCTCTGAATCGCTGCGATCTGTGCAACAGAAGTCTCCATCTTTCCAAGACTTCTCAATGGTTTAGCAAGAGCATCCCAATGCTTCCAGCAGATCTCTTCAGCCTTTTTATCCAGCGGTGCAATCGCTGTAAGTGTTTCCTGTAATGTCATTCCTTTTACCCCTTTCCGCTATAGGTATATTGCACCCACAATAACGGTAGAATTATAGCACACCTGTTGGTTAGTCACAACCAAAAGTGCACATTTTGACTTAAATTAATGATTTTCTATCACAGACTTAGTACAGAATACACAATTTATTGTCATATACTGCATGTTTATTTTTGCATAGGCAAATCTATTATACCCCATTATATCCCGTAAAGTTCCTAAGCCCAGAATCAGCTTCCTTTTTATCCCCTAAAAACAGGCCATAATTGGAAATTCACTCTTCAAACCGCTGTTTTCTTGACAATAACTAGTCATCATCTTTATCACTAGCTGTATACGAAAAAACGAGACGACCGAAGTCGTCTCGTAAGCTTGTCGTGGTAAAGCGGACATTCGCATTCCGCTCTCCTTTATATTCCATTTAATTCCCGATACGTATCCCTGGCATATGTATCCGTCATACCCGACACATAATCCGTCACCAGAAGCAAGCGAAGATACACCTTCTCTGCCTCGTTCTTTCCCTGGGAATGATAATGATAGAGCTGGCGATAATGTTCCGATACGATTCCCACCAGTTTCTCCTGGATCACGCCCAGCTTCTGATCTGTATCATAATAGAGAAAAGCACCTGTAAATGCATCCAGGAAATAATCCAGGATCTTTCCTGCCGCCACCTCCAGTCGGAGGATCGGCGTCGAGATAAATGCATGATCATAGGCAATCTTACCCAGCGCATCACACAAAGCAGCACCCTTTGTTCCATAGAAAAGGTCATGATTCCATCTACCGTCCATGATCTCACGATAATGCTCTGCAAAACCTGTTGTGGCGCAGCCAATCAGATACCCCTGCATACGAACCGCAAAATTTGAGATAGCATACTGCACAGGTTCCGAATCCTTGCGGTCCAGCGCTTTCTGATACTGGTGCTCCAGAACCTTCAAAGGATAGATATCCCCTTCCGGATAATAAGGCTTCAGATACTCCTCCATCTCATCATGGAGAATCTGATAATTGATACAGCCCTTTTTAAATGCATCCTCAATATCCGCTGTCCTGTAAGCAATATCATCCGC
>JAKSRN010000233.1 GCA_024403585.1 Lachnospiraceae bacterium
GGTTGTAAAAAGTCACCGAAATGTACCTGTCCCTAAAGGTTGACTTTATGCGGCTTTCTGCTCTTTCAGTTCTCTGTAGACTTTGGTCAGTGCATTACGGAAGGACTGTTTGGTGATCTTGAGGCCGCCGGCTTCGTTTCTTGCGTCGATGGAGATTGGGCAGTCTTCGCGATCTTTGAACTCGTCGATGATGCTTGCGTAATTACCCATGCCTGCTACTTTGTGTGGGCAGTTGCCGAAGATCACTGCTGCGAAACGGTTGCTGCCGTGGATTCTGCTGCTGGCAGATTTGATTTTCTCGTAATCGGTGATGAACTCGAAATCTGCTTTCTCGAATCCGTAGGTGTCGCGGGCAATGGCTCTCATCTCTGCTACGCGGATGTCGGTGTTGCCCAGTACCAGGATCTTCTCGTTCTTTCCGAGAAGGTTGTGTCCATTGGCGTCATCTTCTTTGGAAGTCTCCTGGGTGGATGCATGCTCATCGTTGAAGAGGCGGATGTTGACAATGGCTCTCTTGTACTCCTGGTTCTGTGCTTTCAGCATCTCGATCTCTTCCTGGGATGTTTTCTCCTGGTTCTCGATTCGAGCAAGAAGCTGGTCGATGTAGTTCTGCATATTCTCCATCTGATCCAGAAGGAGTCCTACTGTGATCTCGGTCTCGACTTCGGATAAGCCTTCTTCTTCCTGTACCTGCTCTTCTACGATCTCTTCTTCCACTGGATTTTGGAATTCGATACCGATTGAACGCATTGCAAACGCAAAAGCTGTATCTGGCTCTGTGAAGGCATCCTGATTCACTGTCTGAAGGACATATTCGTCTTCATCACTGATGTATGCATGGACTCTCTCTTTGGCTTTGCTCTCATATTTATTCATGAATCGGGAATAGTTTGTCTCGATGTCTTTTCTATTTTTATTGTTGAAGGACTTTACACGGTTTGCCAGTTCTCTTGGTGCTCCGGTGTAATGACCGATATAGCAGCCGGATCTGTTCTGCAGGCAGATCAGGATCGGCTTGTTGTATGCATCACGAATGCCGGTGTCCAGCCAGAGGTAGTCGGTGTATGTTCCGGCTTCCATGGATGTGTTCAGCTTTCGATCAAGATAGAACATGGTATTCTTCTCGTTAAGAATGAATTTTCTGATCAGTTCGAACTCTACCTTCTTACCGGTGAGGTTATAGATGGCAATCTCTACGTTCTGTGGCTCGTCTACTACTACATTGTTCATTAATTTGATTTCGCTCATGTTTTCTCCTCCATATTCTTGTGAATTCGTTTTCTGATCAGTGACCAGGTTTTTTGTAATCTTTTCTGTTTACAGGATACGCCATGTGCCTGTCCGAAAAAGGGACACTTCTGGGGACAGGTACAGAAAGTTGACTTTTTTTGCAGACTTTCTGTTGTTTATAATTGTAGCAAGTTCCAGGTGGCGCTTACAGGACGAGACACGTGGAAAGAGAGGGGCGTATTCCCCTGAATCAGGGAAATATAAGGTTTTTTTGACTTTTCTTTTTGCATATGTATAATATGGTTATATCCAATTGGAAAGGATCGGTTTATGAATAGAAAAAAGAAACTTTTGCTGAAAGCTCTGCTTCTTTTCTGCTTTGCATTGTTGGTGGGTGGCTGTGGAAAATCTGCAGATGACCATAAACATAAATGGACTGAGGCTACCTGTAAGGAGCCTAAGACCTGTACCATATGCGGGCTTACGGAAGGGGAGCCTTCTGAGAGACACAAGTGGACTGTTGCTACTTGTACGGAACCGTCCAGATGTACGGTCTGCGGGGAGACGAAGGATGCTCCTCAGGGTCATGAGGAAGGGGATTGGACTGTTGAGTCTGAAGCTACACTGAGTGAAAACGGTGAGCGTGTGCTTCGCTGTATCTACTGTGATGAGGTATTGGATTCTGAGAGCATTGAAAAACTGATCGAAGCAACAAGTTATGGCTTCAATTTTGATTCTTCTGAGTTCTTTGCTTATCTGGAAAAGATGGAGTTTTGTGCTCTGTCGGACTGCAAGACTTATAAGAATAATGGTGTTTCTCTGGAGACCTGTGCGGTTCCCGAAAATAAGATGGGCATCTCGGAAGTGGATGTGATCTCTAAGAATGGGGACCTTGTCTCTGTACTGATCACTATGAATTCTGATGAGGAAGCAGATTACGAAGCGGTGATGGCTGCGCTGGAGGAGAAACTGCCGGAGGGCAGTATCAAGAATGCAGCGGATATGATGGAAGTTGAGGACGTCATTGATATCGAGATAACGGATGAGGCTGACGCTGAGGACGATGAGGCGGATGAGGTATCCAAGAAAACGGATGAGGCTGACGCTGAGGAAGATGATGAGTCTGGCGAGTCTGCTAAAGCTGATTCCACTGTTGAGAACGATTCTACTGATAAAACCGAAAAATCGGTTGGTGAAATTCTCTGCATGAGCAATGAAACTCTCTCCTGGTCTAAGGATCCATCGGTTTCTCTTGAAACGAAATTCGATGACATTTTCTACATTGCTTTATCTTGTAAGGAAGCGGATCTGACTATGGCGGTGAATACTGCTGATTCTATTTTGCGTATTCCGCTTTATATTGAAGTGGATTTCCAGTCTAATCTGTTTCTGGATAAGTACGGGGTGAAGCTGGAGCTCAATGAGGAGGAAATTGCTTCCCTGGATCATGGTGAGGATTATTCTAATCTTTTCATCGTTCCTTTAGGTAAGTACACCTTACGCTTTACTGGTACAGATGAGAAAAAAAATAGGGCGGAGAAGGCATTTGACGTAAAGGGACCTACGTCTGTTCTTTGTAAGATTCAGACTCATTCTGATGAGATTGAGTTCCATAAGTTTGAGCTACTGAACAATGTGGACAAGGCTTCCAGTGAGCTGCCGGATGTGACCGGAATGCTTCTGTCGGACGCGAAGGATCTCCTGTCTTCGGCTGGATTCAAAAACATTTCTGTGGATTGTGACGACTGGATCATTGATGAGGATGAGTATCGGATCCTGAAGCAGAAACCGAAGGCTGGCAAGACTTGTGAATACAAGGCGGAGGTCAAGCTGTTCTGCGTGCCGGTTAGTACTGAGGAGGCTGCTCTGATTGGCCGACAGCCTGATGAAGATGATCCTGTCGCTGACAGCGAAGGGGCTTCTGAGTATGAGAAGGCTTATGTCAGAAAGGGCTCTTCTTATGATATTTACTACCTGTTTGATCTGGATACCGGCAAGGTAATTAACTTCGTATCGGATGACTCTTATATTATGGAAGGAACTTATTCGGGTGATTTTGAGGATGAGGTCGTTATTGACTGGGTTGATGATGGTTTCTCGGAGAAGTTTACGGAGTATGATGACGGTACTGCCTATCTGATCGATGCGAATGGATGGGATTGGGAGTATAAGGTTTGTGATATTGCTACGGCGGAGATGGCACTGAAGAAGGTAGCTGGATAAGGGATTTAGATATTAGAAAGAGACGTTGAATGATTTCGACGTCTCTTTTTTGTATGTAACGATAACGATGCAGATTGCTGGGGATGGATCTGGAGAGTAGCATGTACGATTCTGGAATGCCGTTTGTGGGGCTTCTGGGGATTGTAAAAAGTCACCGAAATGTACCTGTCCCTAAAGGTTGCAAAATTATTTTTTGGTGTAAGAACTGTGTAAGGACCTCTTGCTATACTAAGCACATAGAAAACAACAAAGCACCGCAAACAAAGCGGACACAACAAA
>JAKSRN010000234.1 GCA_024403585.1 Lachnospiraceae bacterium
AAGGAAATAGCTGTGGATCCGGCGGGCAAGCTCCATACCGGAACGGGTAAAACAGATACCTGTTATCTTCATAATCGACTTGCTTTATTTACTTGCTTCGCGGAACTCAGTTGTGAATCCCGGATCATACAGCAGGGAACGATCGTAGTGGCTGTGTGTAACAACATCACCGATGATCATCAGAGCTGTTTTTGTAATATTATTCTCTTTTGCAGTCTGTGCCAGAGTACCTACGGTACATACGAAGGTCTTCTCATCCGGCCAGGTTGCTTTGTATACGATGGCTGCAGGTGTATCTGCTGTGTAGCCACCCTCGATGAGACGTCTGGAAAGCTCATCCAGAAGTCCTGTACTCAGGAAGCAAACCATAGTTGCCTGGTGTGCTGCAAAGGACTGGATGCTCTCTTTGGATGGTACAGGAGTTCTTCCTTCCATACGTGTGATGATGACAGACTGGGATACGTTTGGCAGTGTGTACTCCAGGTTCAGTGCTGCAGCTGCGCCACAGAAAGAACTTACACCAGGTGTGGAATCGTATCTGATTCCCTTCTCATCCAGAACGTCCATCTGCTCACGGATCGCACCGTAAAGACATGGATCACCTGTATGCAGACGAACTGTGGTCAGACCCTTCTCCTCTGCATCATAGAATACGTCCAGTACTTCCTCCAGTGTCATGGTTGCTGAGTTGTATACCACGCACTCCTCTTTTTTGTAGTCCAGAAGCTGTGGGTTAACAAGGGAACCGGCATAGATGATCACATCAGCCTCTTCCAGGAATTTTTTACCGCGAATTGTGATCAGGTCTGCTGCGCCTGATCCTGCTCCTACAAAATGGATCATTATTTTCTCTCCTTCTGACTGTGGTCTTTACTTTTTATCTTTTACAATGATAAGTGAATAGTAACCTGCATTATCCGGGATCTCCTCTACGCCGTGGTAGATCTTCTCATCCGGCATACCGCAGTTTTCAATCATGAGAACTTCCGCATCTTTCTCACGAAGTACCTCTTTTACTTCTTTCATCTTAGATGCTGTTTTCATCAGAACCTTTGTACCAGGCAGCTCCAGAGCGTCGAAGATCTGGTAGGAAGCAGGGATCACATGAAGCTCCTCAGCCTGCTCCACAAGACTGATATTCAGGCGTGCAGCTACTGCACAGAAGGATGTAATTCCGCTTACGATCTCTGTCTCATAACCTGCAGCTGCAATGATGTGATGAACATACATATATGTTGCATACAGAGTGGAATCTCCCAGTGTCAGGAAAGCAACATTCTCTCCCTTGTCCAGATAGTCCATGATCTGTCTTGCACCTTTGTTGTGGCTCTCCTCCAGAAGGACCGGATCCTTTGTCATCAGGAAATCGATCGGGATCAGAGTCTTATCCTTCAGTCCTGGAAATGCCTGGGATACGATCTTATAAGCCACTGTATTCTCCGGTACTTTACCAGGAACAGCAATAACCTCTGTCTCTTTTACGATTCTCAGTGCCTTTAATGTAAGCAGCTCCGGATCACCAGGTCCGATGCCAAGTCCAATTAATTTTCCGCTCATATGCTATTACCTCATCTTTTCTAGCAGACGCTCCCGGGAAAGTTCCTCCGCATTGGAAATATGGTCCCGGTGGTCTCATTTTTAATTTATTGATCACAATTCTGAGAATTGATGATTTCGATCAGTTTCTGGGCATTATCGGTTTCGCCAAGCTTTCCTCTGACAGAAGAAAACAGGATCGCTCCGATCTCCATGGCTCCCTTGCAGCGATTGTTCAGATAAAAATGCACTCTCCTGCAAATCTCTTCCATGGTTGCCTCGTATTTGTCAGGCGCACCTTCCGCAAGAACATCCAGCGCTTCCTCTGTTGTATTGGTCGCCAGGATCTTCTGTGCTGTATCCAGATCCACCCCTGCACGAAGGGCTGCTGTGGTCATCAGCTCTGCCCTGCAGTCTGCATCTCTGGAATGGGTATTCATGATACCGCCTGATACTTTGATAAATTTGCCGATGTGGGCAATAAAGAGAATGCCCTTTACTCCCATCTCTTCAGCAAGGTCAATGGTCTGTCCAACGAAATTGCTGCATTTCATCTCGTAGGTCAGATCCAGTCCGGGCATGTTGTGGGAGAAGGTCTCACCGTAATTGCCCGGTGTGATGACCAGATACTGGCCACCGTTTTTATAAAGAACTCCCATCTCCACGCCGATGCTTCGGATCAGGGCCTCTTCACTCATTGGCATAACAATTCCGCTGGTACCAAGGACAGAGATACCTCCTAAGATACCAAGACGCGGGTTAAATGTCTTCTTCGCAACTTCCACACCCTCCGGGATTGAAATCTCAACATCGATTCCTCCCGTATAGCCATGCTGGGCACAGATTTCTTTCACGCCTTCCGTGATCATGGCTCTTGGGGTGGAGTTGATCGCCGCATTGCCCACCGGCTGGTTCAGTCCCGGCTTGGTTACCCTGCCGACACCCAGGCCGCCGTCAATGCAGACTTCCTGTCCAGGGATCATCCTCACCCTGGAAAAAACAAGGATCCCGTTGGTTGCGTCCGGATCATCTCCGCCATCCTTACGGACAGCACAGGTTGCTTCCGAAACGCTGCCATGCTCGTCCTTTGTGATTGTAATACTTTCCACCGGAAGATGCAGAAGAATCCCTTTTGGAGTCATCAATGCGATCTCTTCCACCTCATCCCCGGTCAATAACATGGCTGTTGCAGCTTTCGAAGCTGCTGCAGCGCAGGATCCGGTGGTATAACCACAGCGAAGACGCTTATGATTCTTTAATACATACATATCTTCCAGTCCGGTTTTATGTTCCAAAGTTTGTTCTCCTGACATTTTTCTTTCGTTGCATTCTTGCTTACTTCCAGCAAAATCTCTCACGAACAGCATCTTCCCCCTTCTGAAGATAGGCCTCCAGCCCATCATCGTCCGGAAAGATACTGCGGAAGCTTTCTAATTCCTCCACAATGCCGCTTCCATGCTTCACACAGAAAGCACCTGCATCAGAACCTAACGCCATCTGACAACCGCAAGCTCTTGCAAGACGGATATTTTTGCAGACATCCGCATAGATATCCCTCAGAACCTGATCATCAAAGCGACCGCATCCGATCAGATTCTTTACAGTGACAGTAGTTGGTACCCAGATCACTCCGTGCTCAGCCAAAGCCTGTACACTTTCAGCATTCTGGAAATTACCGTGTTCCACAGAATCCACCCCGCCTTCGCAGGCACGGATGACATTCTCTGCACCATTGGTATGGCTCATGACAGAGAGGCCGTTTTCATGGGCAATCTCTGTCATCCAGCTGATCTCCTCCTTTTCAAGAGGAACGCTGGTCAGACCGCCAACACTTTCGAAGGTCATGATTCCAGTGGTCATGATCTTGATAAAGTCAGCGCCTGAAGCTTTGGCTTCTTTCACCAAAGCCGTATATTCCTGTCGGTTCGTGAAGGATTTTCCCACCACTTTTCCGTAACAGCCTTCTTTATGGATGGCGAAGATCGGGGAAATACACTGAATCCCGTATTCAGGAGCAATTTCTTTGCCAAGAGCAGATACACCGTAATGGTCACCGCCTTCTCTTAAGAAAGTCACTCCTCTTTTCTGATATTCACCAAGTGCCTGTCGGATCGCCGCCTCATCAGGGCTGTCTTTGTGAAGACGTACCGCCCCCATATAGTCGACTCCGTTCAT
>JAKSRN010000235.1 GCA_024403585.1 Lachnospiraceae bacterium
CCCTTCCTATGTCTTTACGACCTTGAGGAAGGGGAATGCTTGCCGTGTTCAATATACACATCTGCGAAATTCATATTCACAATTGCGTCAACACACAAAAGTACATGTTTGCAACACACAGTTATTATTGACAAAATTCTTAGCTATAGTATACTTATTAGCGAAGTTTAGTTTTGCTAAACTTTTTGTTGCACTTAACAACATTTCAGAATTTTCGTGTTACTGTTCTACAGAGCAGGACAGCAACACTTTTTTTCTGTCATCAGGAGGAAGTATGGACATCGGTAATAAGATCAAAGAGCTCCGCAACCGAAACGGCCTGACCCAGGAAGAACTGGCAGATCGTTCGGAGCTTTCCAAAGGTTTTATATCCCAGCTGGAAAGAAATCTGACCTCTCCTTCCATCTCCACACTGCAGGACCTGCTCCAATGTCTCGGAAGCAGCCTCAGTGAGTTTTTCCAGGAAGACACAGAGGAACAGATCGTCTTTTCCCAGGATGACTACTTTGAAAAACAGGATACAGAACTGAACAACCTGATCCAGTGGATCATTCCCAACGCCCAGAAGAATCAGATGGAGCCAATCCTTCTCACACTGCAGGCAGGCGGATCCACTTATCCGGATAACCCTCATGAGGGAGAGGAATTCGGATACGTTCTTTCAGGCACCGTTTCGATTCATATCGGTGCAAAGGCTTATACAGCAAAAAAAGGCGAATCCTTCTATTTTCGCCCGGAAAAGACCCATTATATCCAGTCGGCCAAAGGGGCCAGACTTCTTTGGGTCACCACACCGCCATCATTTTAATGAGGTAAACTTCTCTGAGGCACCACAACGTCATCATTTTAATGAGGTAAACTTCTCTGAGGCACCACAATGCCATCATAAATAAGGGGGACATGCACTTGAGCAAGAATTTAATTGACCTGGTAGACATTACCAAAAGCTGGGACGGGACCTGTGTTCTGGATGAACTGAACCTGTCCATCAAAGAGAATGAATTTCTTACCCTGCTGGGCCCATCCGGCTGCGGCAAATCCACTACCCTTCGTATTCTGGGTGGTTTCGTTACTCCTGATAAGGGACGCGTGATCTTTGACGGCGAGGACATTACCAGTCTGCCGCCTAACAAAAGAAACCTCAACACCGTATTCCAGAAATACGCCCTGTTTCCACATATGACCGTTGAAGAGAATATCGCCTTTGGTCTGAAGATCAGCGGCAAATCCGATGCTTATATTAAGGATAAGATCCAGTACGCACTGAAGCTTGTAAACCTGGACGGCTACGAGAAACGTAAACCTACTCTTTTAAGTGGTGGTCAGCAGCAGCGTATCGCGATCGCAAGAGCCATCGTAAATGAGCCGAAGGTCCTGCTTCTGGATGAGCCTCTGGGTGCTCTGGATCTGAAGCTTCGCCAGGACATGCAGTATGAGCTGATCCGTCTGAAGAATGAGCTGGGTATTACCTTTATCTATGTAACCCATGACCAGGAAGAGGCTCTGACCATGTCTGACACAGTTGTCGTTATGAACCAGGGATACATTCAGCAGATGGGTACTCCGGAGCAGATCTATAATGAGCCGGAGAATGCATTTGTAGCAGACTTTATCGGAGACAGCAACATTATTGATGCTACTATGATCCAGGATGAGCTGGTTGAGATTCTGGGCGTGAAATTCCCTTGTGTAGACAGCGGATTCGGCAACAACAAGCCGGTAGACGTTGTCATCCGTCCGGAGGATCTGATCCTCGGCACTCCGGGAACAGGACGCATGGACGGTACTGTTACCCACGTCATCTTCAAGGGCGTTCATTATGAGATGGAAGTAATGGCGAACGGCTTCGAGTGGCTGGTTCAGAGCACCAAAGCCTTCCCGGTAGGAACCGAAGTCAGCCTGGACGTGGATCCATACAACATCCAGATCATGAATAAACCTGCATCCGAGGATGAGAAAGCCGTGGCGATCGATGAATAAGCGTAAACTTCTGGCCGGTCCTTATATGGTATGGGCTGCGGGCTTCATCATTCTCCCTCTGCTGATCGTTCTTTACTACGGTCTCACCAATGCAGACGGCGGATTTTCCTTTGCAAACTTTATTGCGATCACAGATCCCATGCATCTGAAAGCTCTTGGAGAATCTCTTCTCATTGCTTTCGGAAGTACTGTGATCAGTCTTGTGGTGGCTTACCCGCTGGCTTATATCTTAAGCAAGATGCAGGGTGGTAAAAGCGGAATCATCATCATGATGTTCATCCTTCCTATGTGGATCAACTTCATGCTCCGTGTACTTGCTCTTCAGATGATCCTGTCCAACAACGGACTTCTGAATGCACTGCTCGGTTTCCTGCACCTTCCGCTGCAGCACATTATGTACAGTAAAACAGCGATCCTGATTGGTATGACTTATGATTATCTGCCATTCATGATTCTTCCTATTTATAATGCCATGTGTAAGATCGACCGCGATCTTCTGGATGCGGCTGCCGATCTCGGTGCGGGACGTCTCCAGTCCTTCCGTCGTATCATCATCCCGCTGTCCCTTCCGGGTGTCATCAGCGGAATCATCATGGTATTTATCCCGAGTATTTCCGAGTTCGCCATTGCGGATATCCTGGGCGGATCCAAGATCCTCCTCATCGGCAATGTCATCGAGCAGGAATTCTCACTGAGCAGTAACTGGAATCTTGGTTCAGGTCTCTCCATTGTCCTGATGATCTTCATCTTCATCAGTATGGCGATCATGAACCGTACAGAAACAGATGAGGAGGGCACAAGTGTATGAGTAAAAAACCAAGTCTTCTTGAAAAATGCTATGTCGGCCTGATCTTCTTCCTTCTGTATGCACCGATCCTGATCCTCATTGTCTGTTCCTTTAACGCCTCCAAATCCCGCGTTGTCTGGGGCGGCTTTACCTTTGACTGGTATATTGCCCTTTTCCAGAATGAGGAAGTTCTGTCTGCGATCCGTACTTCTCTGATGCTGACCTTCAGCGCAGCACTCATTGCCACACTGCTGGGCACCTTTGCCTGCATCGGTATGAGTGTCTTTAAGAAGAATTCAAGACAGACCATGATGACTATCACCAATATCCCGATGCTGAACGCAGATATCGTAACCGGTATTGCCATTATGCTTCTCTTCGTTCGCTTCTGGAATCTGGGCTTCATGTCCATGCTGGTTGCTCATGTAACCTTAGGCGTTCCATACGTTATCCTGAACGTTATGCCAAAGCTGAATCAGACCAGCCGTATCACCTATGAGGCAGCCATGGATCTGGGAGCTTCTCCTGTGTATGCCTTCTGGAAGGTAGTTCTTCCGGATATCATGCCGGGAATCTTCTCCGGCTTCCTTCTGGCTTTTACCATTTCGCTGGATGATTTCGTAATCACTTACTTCACCAAGGGTGCCGGAATGAACACCATCTCCACCATGATCTACCAGCAGGCAAGACGAGGCATCAACCCTGAAATGTATGCCCTGTCCACCATTCTTTTCCTGCTGATCCTGGTGGTTCTGTGGATCGTCAATCGTTCCACAGCTTCCCGCCCGCAGGAACAGAGTAATTAAAAGGAGGAGGTTTGAATATGCATGTATGTATGAATCATAAAAACACCAGTGCGTCTTCGACACACTCCCCAAACCGTACACCGGCACAGAAGCTGGTCCGTTCCGGTTCCCTGCTGACAC
>JAKSRN010000236.1 GCA_024403585.1 Lachnospiraceae bacterium
CATCTGCATCAGCATTTACATTTCCCGGGAGCCTTGCTATAATAGAAAAGATGAACAACAGTTCGATTATTTCTGAAAGGAAACCCAGTATGGATCATTTTGAATTAGTATCTGACTATGCCCCTACCGGTGATCAGCCTCAGGCGATCCAGAAGCTGGTGGACGGCTTCCGCTCCGGAAACCAGTGTGAAACCCTTCTTGGTGTAACAGGTTCCGGAAAAACCTTTACCATGGCTAATGTGATCCAGCAGTTGAACAAGCCAACTCTGATCATTGCACATAACAAAACTCTGGCCGCACAGCTGTATGGCGAATTCAAAGAATTCTTCCCTAAGAATGCGGTGGAATATTTTGTCTCCTACTATGATTATTATCAGCCGGAGGCGTATGTTCCTTCCTCTGATACCTACATTGCCAAGGACTCCTCCCGCAATGACGAGATCGATAAACTGCGTCTTTCCGCAACATCTTCCCTGATTGAACGAAAAGACGTCATCGTGATCTCCAGCGTGTCCTGTATCTATGGACTTGGCAGCCCTAAAGACTACGAGAAGATGATCATTGCCCTTCGTCCCGGTATGCAGAAAGACCGAGACGATGTGATTCGGGAATTGATCGATATCCAGTTTGAGAGGAATGAAATCGATTTTCACCGTGGCAGTTTCCGTGTACGCGGTGACGTACTGGAGATCATCCCGGCTGAAGAAACAGATATCGCCATCCGTGTAGAATTCTTTGGCGATGAGATTGACAGGATCCTTCAGGTGGATGTACTGACCGGCGAGATCCGCTGCTCTTTGAATTACTGTGCCATCGCTCCTGCTTCCCATTATGTCGTTCCCATGGAAACCATCATGAAAGCGACTGTCGAGATTGAAAAAGAGATGGAAGAACAGGTAAAATTCTTCAAAAGCCAGGATAAGCTTCTGGAAGCCCAGCGCATCCAGGAACGTACCAACTTTGATATTGAGATGCTTCGTGAAACCGGTATCTGCTCCGGTATTGAGAACTACTCCCGGCACATGTCCGGTCTGGAACCGGGCCAGCCACCTTATACACTGATGGACTTCTTCCCGGATGATTTTCTGATCATCATCGATGAGTCCCATAAAACCGTACCACAGATTGGTGCCATGTATTCCGGTGATCAGTCCAGAAAGACTACTCTGGTGGATTATGGTTTCCGTCTTCCTTCTGCCAAGGATAACCGGCCACTGAACTTTCAGGAGTTCGAAGAGCGCATCGACCAGATTCTCTTTGTCTCTGCAACACCGGGAGAATACGAAGCAGACCACGAACTCTTAAGAGCTGAACAGATCATCCGTCCGACCGGTCTTCTGGATCCGAAAGTAGAAGTTCGTCCTGTTGAAGGACAGATCGATGATCTGATCAGTGAGATCAACAAAGAAGTGGCTGCCCACCATAAGGTCCTGATCACAACCCTCACCAAACGAATGGCAGAAGATCTGACCGCCTATATGAAAGAGGTAGGAATCCGTGTCCGCTACCTCCATTCTGATATCGATGCTCTGGAACGTACCAAGATCATTCGTGATATGCGTCTGGATGTATTCGATGTACTGGTTGGAATCAATCTGCTTCGAGAGGGTCTTGATATTCCTGAGATCACCCTGGTAGCAATTCTGGATGCTGATAAAGAAGGCTTCCTTCGATCCTCTGTCTCCCTGATCCAGACCATTGGCCGTGCTGCGCGTAATGCGGAAGGTCATGTCATCATGTATGCGGATGTAGTTACTGATTCCATGCGGATCGCCATCGACGAAACTGCCCGCAGAAGAGAAGCCCAACAGGCCTATAACGAGGAGCACGGCATTACTCCAAAGACCATTCAGAAGAGTGTCCGCGATCTGATCAGCATATCCAGAGATATTGCAGAAACAGAACAACGTCTGGAGAAAGATCCGGAATCCATGTCTTACAAAGAGCTGGAAAAACTGGCAAAGAAACTGGAGAAACAGATGAAAGCAGCTGCCGCCGAGCTGAATTTCGAACAGGCTGCAGAGCTGCGTGATAAATTGCTCAGTCTGAAAGATCATATGAGGGATGCGAAAGGGCACTGATCCCTTTTTCATCGTTATTCAATCGAGTAGGCTGACTCCTACTCGATTTGTATACTTCGTATACCATCTCGACGATTGTCTCGATGATGTTCATTCGCCAAATGGCTGCCCATGTGCGAGCACACGCAGCCACTTGGTTCATCGTATACACAAAAAGAGAATCGGCTTTGTTCCGATTCTCTTTTTTCATGCATAGAACACATGTCTTATTTCTACTGTTTTTTCTTTGCCTTCAGTTTCTGATTTTTAAGGAATTCAATCGCCTGATTCAGCTGGATGTCCTTCTCCCCATCAGCAGGCATCTCCACTACCTCATCTGGTGTAATACCGACTTTATGGATGTCGTTGCCATTCGGTGTGTAGTACTTGGAGACCGTCAGCTTCAGATAGCTGCCATCAGAAAGCCGGAAGGTATCCTGGACGATTCCCTTTCCGAAGGTTGTTTCACCCATGATCGTTCCAATCTTATAATCCTGTACCGCACCGGCAAAGATCTCTGCCGCACTGGCAGTATTTCCATTCACAAGGACCACCAGTGGAATATCGATCTTATTCACTCCGTCACTGGTACGCTCATTTCGCTTTCCGTTCTTATCTACAGTATAGACGATCACTCCCTGAGGAAGGATCTGATTCAGGGTATCACAAACACTGTCCACGAGACCACCCGGATTATCTCTAAGATCGATGACCAGCTTTTTCATTCCCTGTATCATCAGCTCACCATAGGCAGTCTTGAACTGATTGGAGGTAACGCCAGTAAAAGAGCTGATCCGGATATAGCCGATCGAACCCTGCAGCATCTCACCTGTAACAGAGGTTCTCTCCATCTCTGTCATCTCAATCGTCAGTTCAATAGGATCTTTCCGACCTTCTCTCTGCACTTTTAAAGTAACCTCGTTATTTTTTGAAGACTGGATCATAGCCGCTACTTCAGAACCTGTCAGGCCTTCCGTTGACTCACCGTTCACTTCCAGAATAAAATCTCCCGGAACGATTCCGGAAAGGATCGCAGGCATATTTTCCTGGCATTCTGTGATCACAACATTTCCATTCTCATCCACTGCAATGGATATGCCGATTCCCATAAACGAACCTGAATTTTTTCTGGAAACACTTTCATACTGTTCCGCTGTAAAATAAGTGGAATATTCATCTCCCAGACCGGCTACCTGTCCCAAAAACATCATCTCGGTCTGCTTCTGTTCGTCAATCTCATCCAAATAATAGTTCTGGATCACACGTTCAATCTCTTTTGATTTTCTTAATGCCTGAAGTGTATCAGGTTTTTTTGCATATCCTCCCACCGGCAGTGCGATCGATGCAAAATAAACAATTGCCAGAATCGCTGTCGCTGTCAGTGCACCACGGATAAAACAGAGGATTTCTCTGCTTTTTCTGATTCTTTCTTCCATATGTAAACTTCATACCTCCCATGAATCATGTAGGAGAAAAAGGGAACGGAGAACCGTTCCCTTTTGCAATACCAGATTTGCGTTAGCAAAGCGGACATGTCTCTCCGCTCTGCTTCATGCTCATGAACACGCAGCTTATGCGTG
>JAKSRN010000237.1 GCA_024403585.1 Lachnospiraceae bacterium
GTCTTTGTTGCCCATTGTCCGGAATCCAATGCAAATCTTACTTCAGGAATTGCACCAGCCAGAAAATATCTGGATCAGGGATTGAAGATCGGTCTTGGAAGTGACATTGCGGCAGGATCTGACTTGTCTCTTTTCAGAGCCATGGCAGTGGCGATCCAGTGTTCGAAACTGCGCTGGAGATTGGTGGATCAGGCACTGGCACCGCTTAAGTGGGAGGAAGCATTTTACATGGCTACTCTGGGCGGGGGAGAATTCTTCGGAAAGGTCGGAAGTTTTGAGCCGGGATATGAGTTTGATGCGGTGGTGCTGGATGATTCGGGACTTCGACATCCACAGGAGCTGTCGGTGAGAGAGAGACTGGAGAGAATGATCTATCTTTCCGGAAGAGAGCAGATTACGGCAAAATATATCAGAGGCGAGAGAGTGCTCTGAAAGGAAAAAAGATGAGGTGACGGATATGTATAATAAACTGGTGAAATGCTTGAAAAGTGTACGTGAGAAAACTGACTTTGTTCCGGAAGTGGGACTGATCCTTGGATCCGGACTGGGTGATTACGCAGATGAGATCAAGATTGTAACTACAGTTGACTATAATGATATTGAAGGTTTCCCTGTATCTACAGTTGTTGGTCACAAGGGTCGTTTTGTATTCGGATATGTTGGTGACGTGCCTGTAGTGATCATGCAGGGCCGTGTCCACTACTATGAAGGATATCCGATGCAGGATGTGGTGCTTCCGACCAGACTCATGGGTATGATGGGCATCAAAAAGCTGTTTCTGACCAATGCCAGTGGTGGTCTGAATGAGTACTTTAAAGCTGGTGATCTGATGATAATCACAGATCATATTACTACAGCAGTTCCAAGTCCATTGATTGGTAAGAATATTGATGAGCTTGGAACCAGATTCCCGGATATGAGCGAAGTATACAGCAAGCGCCTGCAGGGTGTGATCAAAGAGACTGCTGCTGAACTGGGCATTGAAGTGCAGGAAGGTGTTTATGTCCAGTTTACTGGACCAAATTATGAAACTCCGGCAGAGGTTCGTCTTGCGAAGACCTGGGGTGGAGATGCAGTTGGAATGAGTACAGCGGTAGAGGCTATGGCGGCAAGACACATGGGGCTGGAAGTATGCGGTATCTCCTGTGTAACAAACATGGCAGCAGGTATCTCAAAAACAGCATTGAGCCATAAGGAGGTGCAGGAGACTGCTGACAGAGTGGCGAAGGAGTTCAAACTTCTTGTGGAGACAGTAATTAAGAAGATGTAATAAGGCTACGGAGTAGCCGTGGGTTCATGAGCATGAAGCAGAGCGGTGAGACATGTCCGCTTGGCTACGATAAACATTGCCCTTCCGCAAAGTTGTAAGGATGTAGGAAGGGGTCAAGGGATAAAAGAGAGGAATATATGGAGACATTGATCATTGGTATCGCCGGCGGAACCGGATCCGGCAAATCGACATTTACCAATCGTCTGAAGGCTTATTTCGGAGATGACGTGACGGTAATCTATCATGATAATTATTACAGAAGCCAGGAGGGGATCTCTTTAGAAGAGCGCAGAAAGGTGAACTATGATCATCCGGATGCTCTGGAGACAGAACTCTTGCTGGAACACCTGCAGATGCTGAAACGTGGGGAAACTGTACAGTGTCCTGTGTATGATTATGCCCAGCACAACCGGTCGACCGAAGTGTTGGAAATCAAGCCAAACAAGATCATCCTGATCGAGGGTATCCTGCTTCTGGCTGATGCCAGAATTCGGGAGCTTCTGGATATTAAGATTTTTGTGGATGCAGATGCAGACGAGAGAATCTTACGAAGAATCCGGAGAGATGTGAAAGAGCGCGGTCGTGAGATTGACGATATTATCGATCAGTATCTGGCTACTGTGAAACCGATGCATGAGTTATATGTGCAGCCGACAAAGGCGCTGGCGGATATTGTGATCAACAGTGGACAGAATGCGGTGGCATTTGCGGTTGTATGTTCGCAGATTGAGAAATCTCTGGGAAGAGGGCTTATCTGTATGTAAAAGTAAAGAATGGAGAAGATCATGAATAAAGATTTATTGAAATATGTGGATCACACTCTGCTTACCCAGACTGCAACCTGGGAAGAAATCCGTGTGATTCTTGATGATGCAATGAAATATGGTACAGCATCTGCCTGTATTCCTGCAGCTTATGTAAAACAGGCAGCTGAGTATGTGGAGGGCAAACTGCCGATCTGTACTGTAATTGGTTTTCCAAACGGTTACAGCACCACTGCGGTAAAGGTATTCGAGGCAAAGGATGCCATTGCCAACGGCGCGTCAGAAATTGATATGGTGATCAATGTTGGTTTTCTGAAGGACAAACGCTACGATGAGACTCTTGCTGAGATCAAAGCACTGAAAGAGGCTTGTGGTGATAAAATCCTGAAGGTGATCATTGAGGCTTGTCTTCTGACAGAAGAGGAGAAGGTTAAAATCTCTGAGATCGTAACAGAGGCAGGCGCAGACTATATCAAGACATCCACCGGTTTCTCTACAGGAGGCGCAACCTTCGATGATGTGGCGCTTCTTCGTAAGAGCATCGGCCCGAATGTTAAGGTAAAAGCAGCAGGCGGAATCTCTTCCTTTGATGATGCAGAGAAATTTGTAAGTCTTGGAGCGGAGAGACTGGGAACAAGCAGATTGATCAAGATTCTAAAGAATGCAGAAGTAGGAAAAGGATACTGATTATGAATCTTTTGAATTTGAAAAAAACAGAACTGCACTGTCATTTGGACGGATCTCTTCCCAAGGAATGGATGGAGGGAATTCTTCAAAAAGAATTGTCACAGGATTTGGTTTCGGCTCCGATGGATTGTGGCAGTCTTACAGAATATCTGGAAAAGTTTGATCTTCCGCTTTCCTGTATGCAGGAAGAGGCGAAGCTGGAGGCGTCGGCTTATGCATTTGCAAAGAGGGCGGCTTCGGAGAATGTTGGGCACATGGAGGTGCGGTTTGCGCCTGAGCTGCATAGATCTGAAGGGATGGGAATCAGTGAGATCATCCGTGCGGTTAACAGAGGAATGAAGCGGTCTGAACAGGAAACTTCTATGTCTTATGGAATTATTGTGTGTGCTATGCGGCATCATTCGCTGGATCAGAACCTGCAGATGCTGGAAGAGGCAGCGCTCTTAAAGGATGCTGGAGTAGTGGCGTTGGATCTGGCAGGGGATGAGTCAGCATTTTCAACAGTGCTATTTGAGGATTTGTTTAAGAGGGCCCGTGAGTTAGGGATGCCGTTCGTTATTCATTCCGGGGAGACAGGAAGCCTGGAGAATGTAAGGATCGCCTATGAATACGGAGCAAGGCGCATCGGTCACGGAATTGCGTTGAAAAAAGACCCAGGCCTGATCCGTGCGTATGCAGAGGCCGGGATCGGAGTGGAGATGTGCCCAAGCAGCAATTTCCAGACAAAGGCTGCGACAGGATGGGATGAGTATCCGCTGCCGGTATTTCTGGAGGCGGGCATTCCGGTGAGCATCAATACGGACAATCGAACAGTCAGCAATACGACGCTTACCAGGGAGTTATCGCTGGTGTACGAACAGTACGGAAGAGATGAAGGAATGGTGAAGGAGTTGCTGGAGAACGCGGAGAAGAC
>JAKSRN010000238.1 GCA_024403585.1 Lachnospiraceae bacterium
TTTCCATCGATATTTTAGCTTCTGCAAACGAAAGCAAAACCATCTGCTGCCGGTTTGCTGGCGGTTGTATTAATGGCTGCAATCCATGTTTCCGCTGCCGGTTATATCAATGGCTGCAATCCATATTTCCGCTACTGGTTGTATTAATGGCTGCAATCCATGTTTCCGCTGCCGGTATACATCTCCATAATACAAAGCATCATCTTCACAGTCTTATCCATGCCTTCCACCGTAATGTGCTCATACGGTCCGTGGAAAGCAAATCCGCCTGTTCCCAGATTCGGACAAGGCAGTCCCATAAAGCTGAGTCTTGCACCGTCAGTGCCGCCACGGATCGGCTTGGTCACCGGCGTGATATTAGACTGCATGGCAGCCATTCTGGCATTGATGATCAGATGCATCTCATCCTCGATCATCTCTGACATGTTTCTGTACTGCTCTTTCCAGATCATCTCAAGAGTTCCCGCACCGTATTTCTCATTCAGAAGGGCCAGCTTCTCTTCCATCACAGCCTTTTTCTGAAGCAGTTTGCTATAGTCATGGTCACGGATAATATAATGCAGCTCTGCTTCCGCAACATCTCCCCTGAACTCCGTCATATGATAAAAGCCCTGGTATCCTTCTGTCATGGCAGGGATCTCATCTGCCGGCAGAAGGCTTGCAAATTCAGTACCCACAAGAGCAGCATTGACCATCACATTCTTTGCATCGCCCGGATGGACATTGACCCCTCTGATCTTGATCTTCACCCCAGCAGCATTGAAATTCTCATATTCAATCTCACCCTCAGCACCACCATCCATAGTGTAAGCATAATCAGCCCCAAAGCGTTTCACATCAAAGTGGTCCGCTCCGCAACCAATCTCCTCATCCGGTGTAAATGCTACCGGAATCCGCCCATGCGGCATTCCCTTCTTCCGAATCTCCTCCAGCATGGTCATGATCTCAGCAATTCCAGCCTTATCATCCGCACCCAGGATGGTTGTTCCGTCACTGGTGATCAGCGTACGGCCAATGAGGGTACGGATATGAGGAAACATCGCACTGGTCAATACCCTTCCGCTGTCTCCCAGTGGCAGATCACTGCCATCATAGTGCTCATGCAGAACAGGCTGTACCTGATGATCTGCAAAATCAGAAACAGTATCCATATGGGCGATCCATCCTAAAACAGGACGGTCCTCATAGCCTTTTGTAGCAGGCATTTCTCCATATACATAGCCGTATTCATCCATTTCAGCTTTTAATCCAAGTTCCTGCAGTTCCTTCACCAGATATTCTGCCAGGACCAGTTGTTCCTTAGTGGATGGAACAGTCTCGCTTTCCTCACAGCTGGCGGTAGGAATCTTCACATATTCAATCAGACGCTCCCACGCTTTCATAATGTTCTCCTCTTATGATCTTCTTGCATTGAATTCTACTTTTATTGAATTCCTTTTTCGAATAGTCTTTTAACAGATTCTTCCTCTGAACACATCTTGCATTACTTCATCAGTTTCTGGATCAATTGGCAGAGTTCATCCACTACCGCATCATCGCCTTCCCTGATATCTTCCACAACACAGGATTTGATGTGATTGGACAAGAGTTTTTTATTAAAGCTGTTCAATGATGCAGAGATCGCACTGACCTGTGTAATGATGTCTACACAGTAACGATCATCCTCCACCATCGCTTTAACGCCTCTTACCTGACCTTCAATCCTGTTGAGATGATGGATCAGCTCCAGTCTCTCATCTTTTTCACGTTCTTTTGTTTTATGACAACAGCAATCCTTCATTGCTCCTCCTATATCTCTTAGCTTTTATCTTTTTCTCCTGAGCCTTATCTTCTTTCTCGCCAATTGCGAATAGATCGCTACTGACGAATCAGTACTGATATGTCATCGATACTGATATTTCCTACTACTAAATCAGTACCATTAGGTCATTAACACCGATATTTCCTACTACTGCGTTAACACCATTATGTCATCAGTACCGATGTTTCCTACTACCATATCATATTTTGCATTTCTTTGCTATACTGATAGAAGAAAGGACGAATCAATTCTGAAAGGAGGAGCTGCTCCTCCCATGACTAAAGTCACGGGGATCCGCAGCAAAACAGGATGAAAAACCTTATTGATCTTCATGTACATACCAGCTGCTCAGACGGCACCCTGCCCCCGGAAGAAGTAGTGGCTACAGCCCTGGATCTGCAGCTTGCAGCCATTGCCATCACAGACCACGATACCGCTGCCGGAGTTGCAAGAGCCAAGGCAGCTGTTCGACATTTGAATAGCACACCGAATAATCTGATAATGGATACAACCCAAGACAATCCTCACCTTGCAAACACATCTGGCAGAGACTCTCAGCCCCAAAACACAACTGGCAGAGACTCTCAAACCCAAAGCACATCTGGCAGAGACTCTCAAAAAACTCTCGAGATCCTCGCCGGCATAGAAATATCCGCCGAATGGCTGAACAAAGAAATCCATATCCTGGGACTTGATCTGGATCCGGATCACCCTGCCTTAAAGAACTATCAGGATGAATTCCTGCGTGAAAAAGAGGAACGCAACCGGAAGATTGCAGAAAAGATCACCGCTGTGGGCTGTCCTGTTACTCCTGAAGAAATCCAGGAACGCTTCCCGGGAGCCGTCCTTGGACGCCCTCATTATGCCAGATTCATGATGGAGAAGGGCTTTGTAACCAGTGTAAACGCTGCCTTCAATCAATATCTTGGAGACAACGGTCCCTGCTATGTGAGCCGAAGAAGGATTTCCGTTTCTGATGCAGTAAAACTTATTCTGGACTGTGGAGGACATCCGGTTCTGGCCCATCCCCTGCAGTATGGATTCTCCAAAGACCGCCTGGAAAGTCTTGTCAATTATCTGAAAGATTTTGGTCTGGAAGGTATGGAATGCTATTACTCCCGCTACACAGCCACAGACAGTGCCAAGCTGATCAAAATGGCCGGAAGACATGGACTCTTTGTTACGGGCGGCAGTGATTTCCATGGAGGCAACAAGCCTGAGATTGCCCTTGGCAGCGGAATCAACGGAAATCTGGAGATTCCTTACTCCTTATTACAGGATGCCGGGCTTCGCCCATGATTTTTCCCAAAACACTGAACTCATATTAAAGAACTGCGCCGAAAGTGTAGTTTCCTATAATGCCCAATATTGTCTTCGCCTATTCAGCTCCCCTTCCCTCAAGATTGAGGGGGAGCTTTTGTTTTTGTCATGAAAAATGCCTATTTCATAACATTTTTCCAATATAGCGGCTTTATCAACTCAAAACAATCAGGGTTTGTCAATTAATACTGGATATGAAACCTGCTTTTCCAAAAGCACTCTATCATATTCTTATTTTTGGAAATTATTTCTACCAACCACTGTTTTCTTGACAATGCCGAAGAGACGGCCATCGGTGTTCTTTCCTGATATAGAAAAAAGAAGTATGCTCATCGAGATTACCTCTCATGAACATACTTCTTTTTTGTCTATAACTGACTATATTTTTACATCCAGCCCTTCATTCTGAATAATTGCTACCGCAATCACTCCATTTAGGCTATCTGCTTACTCTTTTTTACTCCGTCAGTGGCTCTGCCGGAATAAAGATCCTGCTATTCATCGGATCTGCC
>JAKSRN010000239.1 GCA_024403585.1 Lachnospiraceae bacterium
GTTAAGGTGGAAGGCAGAAGAGCAGTACTGGAAGACCAGCCTGACACAATTGCAGGATCAGTAACAAATCTTTTTGATTGTATGCGAATTGCAGTGCAGGAGATGAAGATTCCGCTTGTTGATGCAGTAAGAGCAGCGACACTGAACCCGGCAAGATCCATAGGAATGGATCAGAAAGTGGGAAGTTTGCTTCCGGGAAGAGTGGCGAATGTGATCTTGATGAGTGAGAATTTTGAAATTAAGCAAGTTATTTGCTGCGACGAGCACGTGCTCGCAAAACAACCAAATCCCCATCCCTGAAATTGTGAATATTGACAAATGTTCAAAAAACAGAAAAACAATGTTGACGAGCACGTGCTCGTTGATGTATGTTTAATATAACAAGTAAAGAGCACGTGCTCGTGGATGGAGCACAATATAGATGCATTTTTTTGTAAGGAGGATTATATTATGAGTACTTTAAGAGTTGGTGTTGTAGGTGTAGGTGCTATCGGACGTACACATATCGACCGTATCAACAACAAACTGTCTGGAGCTAGAGTTGTAGCTTGTGCAGATGTTAACGCTGAGTTCTGTAAAAAAATTGCTGATCAGTTTGGTCTGAAAGCATATGAGACTGGCGAAGAGATGATCGCATCAGATGAGGTTGATGCAGTAGTTGTTACAACAAGTGATGCTTTCCATGCTCGTTATGTACTGGCTGCAATCAAAGCCGGCAAATATGTATTCTGTGAGAAACCAATGGCTCCAACACCAGCTGAGTGTAAAGAGATCGTTGACGCTGAGATTGCTGGTGGAAAACAGCTTGTTCAGGTTGGCTTCATGAGAAGATATGACCCAGGTTACAAACAGCTGAAAGAGGCAATCCAGTCTGAGAAATACGGATATCCACTTCTTCTGCATTGTGCACATCGTAACGCTACAATCACTGAGCCATGGGATAACTCTTCTGCAGTTGCAAACTCTATGGTTCATGAGATCGACGTATTAAGATGGCTGCTCGGAGAGGACTATGCTACAGCTGAGGTCGTTTACGGAAAGAAAACAAGAAGAGCTAAAGAAGGTCTGAACGATCCACAGATCATGATCCTGACAACAAAATCCGGTGTAAGAATCGATGTTGAGTCTTTTGTATGTAATGGACAGTGCTACGACATCCGTTGTGAGGTTGTATGTGAGGATGGTATCCTGAACCTGCCAAAACCAGCTACTATTGAGGTTCTTGCTAACACAGTTCGTGGTAATGCAGTAGATTATGACTGGACAACAAGATTCGTTGAGGCTTACAACGTTGAGTTCCAGGCATGGATCAATGCTTGTAAAGAGGGAAAAGTTGACGGACCAACAGCATGGGACGGATACGCTTGCCAGGTTGCCGCAGCAGCTGCAGGAAAAGCTCGTGAGACTGGTACAGTTCAGCCAATCGTTTACGATGAGAAACCAGAGTTCTACAAATAATTGAATTATAGAGTTTGGATTTAATGTGAGAGGAAATTAGAAAATGTATTTATCAATCTGTACTGGCGTATATGGCGATTTTTCATTCGCAGAGACACTTGATAAAGTAAAAGCACACGGCCTTGATTATGTAGAGGTTTGTGTAGGTGGATGGGGACCAAATCCTCATGGACTGGCTTCTGAGCTGATTAAAGACGATGCAAAACTGGAAGAGTTTAAAAACGAGCTGGCTAAAAGAGATATGCACATCTCTGCACTGAACTGCTCCGGTAACCCACTCTGCCCAGGTGAGATCGGAAAGAAACACAGCGATACAGCTTATGACACAGTTACTCTGGCTGGAAAACTTGGAGTAAAAACAGTTGTTATGATGTCTGGACTTCCGGCAGCTTGCCCTACTGATCAGACTCCTAACTGGATCACTTCCACACAGTCTCTTCCATGTGATAAACCATACCTCATCGAGGCATATCGTTATCAGTGGGAAGATGTAGCAATTCCGTGGTGGAAAGAGTTTGTTAAACATTGTGATGCAAACGGCGTAAGAATTGCGATCGAGGAGTTCCCAGGACAGCTGGTTTACAACGTTTCTACATTCAAGAAACTTCGTGCAGCAGTAGGCGAGACAGTTGGAATCAACCTGGATCCATCCCACCTGATGGCATTTGGCGCAGATCCAATCGCATCTGCAAGAGCTCTGAAAGGAATGATCTACTACGTACATGGTAAAGACGCTCGTATCGAGAGAGGTCTGTCTGATATCGATGGAATCATCGACAACAGCTGTGTTGAGGATATCGAGACAAGAACATGGAACTACGTTGCAGTAGGATGTGGACATGATCTGAAATGGTGGAAAGAGTTCTTCTCTGTACTGAGCATGGGCGGCTACAAGGGCGTTGTTGCTCTGGAGATGGAAGATCTGACCA
The DNA here is from genome assembly GCA_024403585.1 of Lachnospiraceae bacterium. Taxonomy (GTDB): domain Bacteria; phylum Bacillota; class Clostridia; order Lachnospirales; family Lachnospiraceae; genus JAKSRN01. The sequence continues at coordinate 2,388 of JAKSRN010000239.1, forward strand.
TGAGTGTTGAGGCTGGTGTTACTACATCAATCGAGGCACTGGAGGCTACAATCAGTAAATAATCCAAACGTAACATTATGACTTAGCAAAGGAGATGAATCATGCGCGTAACAATTAAAGATATTGCTGAACGTGCTGGCGTTCATCGTGCTACGGTTGATAAGGTTATTCATGAAAGACCGGGCGTCAGCGATGACGTTCGTACCCGAATCAAAGAAATCATCCAGGAGCTGGGTTATACCCCAAACCCAGCGGGACGTCTGCTTCAAAAACAGGGACGCATCTATCAGATCTCAGCAATTTTGCTGGACGTGGATGCCTTCCCTTATCTGAAGCAGGGTCTGGAAGAAGGAATTCGTAATCAGACAGGATTTGATATCCGGATGCAGGTTAGCGTCTGTAAGGTAAGTGAACCTGAAAGGCAGGTGGAGCTGATCCATGCAGCGATTGAGGAAAAGGTGGATGCGATCATCATCTGCCCGATCAATACGACCAGTGTCAGGGAAGCCATCGTTAAGGCCAGAGAGAATAATATTCTGGTTGTGATGACTAACTCTTATCTGAAGAACACAGAACATTGCCGCTGTGTAACCATCGATAGTGTCAGAGCCAGCAAGATCGCTGCAAGACTGATGGGTGAATTCTTAAGAGGCAAGGGTCAGGTAGCGATCATATCCACTGCCATGGCCGAAGAAAATAACCTTGCAGATGTAAGTGTCCGTGCAACAGGTTTCATTGATTATATGAAAGAAATCTATCCGGAGATCGAAATTGCTGAGAAGATCGAAAGTTTCGAGGAGAAAGCAACCATCAGGATCAAAACCCAGGAACTTCTGGAGCGATATCCGAATCTCAGGGGAATCTATATTGCCGGTGGCGGTGTTGCTCAGGTAGGTAAGATTCTGAAGGATTCCGGACGCTATGAAGATATTAAAGTGGTCTGCTTTGAGGACTATCCGGAGATTCTGGAATTGTTAAAGGAAGGAGTGGTCGACTGTACTCTTTCCGGAGACATTAACAGACAGGGTTCTTTGCCAATTGAATTGGCGATGGACTATCTGGTATTTGGAAAGCTTCCGAAGAAACATCATATTTTCACGGAGACCAGGGTTATTTTAAAAGAATCGATTTTCTGAATAGGAAAGAGCTGCAACAAGCAGGTGAAACCTGTTTGCTGCAGCTTTTTTGATCACGCATAAGCATACCCCTTCCTCGATGTTGTGGAGACATAGGGAGGGG
>JAKSRN010000024.1 GCA_024403585.1 Lachnospiraceae bacterium
ATAACCTGGTAAACGGTATTCATGCGGCAAATAACAGAGAATTACTTACAGATATTCTTCGCAATGAATGGGGATTCAAAGGTCTTGTTATGACAGACTGGGGCACTACAGAAGTCTGTGATCCATCCCTGAAATATGGTTCATCAGATCCTGCTCTCTGTATTATGGCGGGCAATGACCTGACCATGCCGGGTTCTCAGTACGATGTAGATCGAATTATCAGTGCTGTAGGAAAAGAGATTACACTGAAAGAACTTCAGATTTGTGCGAGCAGAGTCATTCGTCTGGTTTGGTTTCATCAGAAATAATGAGAGAGAAGAGAAAGTATGAAAAAAATATCCTTTAATGATAATTGGATGCTGAATGGGGAAGTTCTTGAACTTCCTCATGATGCAATGATAAATGAAAAAAGAAGTAAAGAAGCTTCTGATGGTGGCCATGGATATTTTCCTGGCGGAATTTATACTTATACAAAATCTTTTATGGCACCGGAAGAGTGGAAAAATCAGGAGATTCTGATTGAATTTGAGGGAATCTATCGTAATGCATCTGTTTTTCTGAATGGAAATGAGATTGGAAAACATGCTTACGGTTATACTGGCTTTACACTTCCGCTTACAGATTTAAATTTTTCAGGGGAAAATATCATTACGGTTGTAGCAGATAATTCAAAAACGCCAAACTCCAGATGGTATACAGGATCCGGTATATATCGTCCTGTCTGGATCTATATAGGGGAAAAGAATGGTATTCCTTATGATGGCGTTAAGATAAAAACATTATCCATTGATCCGGCAACCATCGAGGTAACAGTAAAGGCAGAAAACACTGAGATCGAAATTGTGGAAGGCAAGAAGGTCATTTACTCAGGACGTCCTGGAATAATCACGCTTCCGGATGCAAAGCTCTGGTCTGCTGAATGCCCAAATCTTTATACCTGTCGCGCAATTTGTGGAAATGATGTGGTTGCAGAAAAATTTGGCATACGCATTATAGAATGGAATACAACAGGTTTCTTTATTAATAAGAAAGAAGTTCTTCTTCGTGGTGGCTGTGTACATCATGATCATGGAATTCTAGGCGCTGTCTGTTATGATGAAAGTGAATGGAGAAGAGTTCGTATATTAAAAGAAGCTGGTTTTAATGCAATCAGATCTTCACATAATCCATGTAGTCGGGCTTTGCTGGAGGCTTGTGACTATTATGGTATGTATGTCATGGACGAAACCTTTGATATGTGGTATAACCGTAAAACTGCGTTTGATTATGGCCTTGATTTTGAAGACCAATGGGAAAGCGATACCACAGAAATGGTTCGAAAGGATTATAACCATCCAAGTGTTGTTTTATATTCCATCGGAAATGAAGTGGCAGAGCCAGCAGAGGCAAAGGGATTAAATTACGGTAAGAAGCAGGTTGCGCTTATTCATAACCTTGATGATTCCAGACCGGTAACCTGTGGATTAAATCTCATGATTATGAGCAGAGCAGCCAAGGGCCAGGGGATCTATCAGGATGGTGCTCAAAACACAGGTAATAATTCCAAAGAGAAGAAGTCTAAAGATGACGAAAAAGTCAAAAATGGAAGCCTGGCATTTAATATTATGGCATCGATTGTTGGATCCAGTATGAACAAAGCAGGAAATTCCAAAAAGGTTGATGCGATAGCCAGTCCTATCATTGATGAACTTGATATTGCAGGCTATAACTATGGATCTGGCCGATATCCGTTGGAAGGAAAACAACATCCTGAGCGTATGCTGATTGGATCAGAAACATTTCCGCAGGATATTTATAAAAACTGGGAGCAGGTCAAGAAATTACCATATTTATTTGGCGATTTTATGTGGACTGGTTGGGACTATCTTGGAGAAGCTGGACTTGGCTGCTGGTCTTACACGGGTGGAATGCCATTTAACAGACCATATCCATGGATTCTTTCCGGCTCCGGAGTAATAGATATTACGGGAAAGCCAGATGGATCCTGCCGGTATGCGTCTACCGTTTGGGGGCTTGAAAAGACGCCACGCATAGCTGTAAAACCAGTGAATCATCCAGGGGTACGTGTGAGCAAATCTGTATGGCGCGGAACAAATGCATTTGAAAGCTGGGCATGGGCAAACTGTGATGGTAACAAAGCGGAAATTGAAGTATACTCAGATGCTCCATACATTGCACTTTTCTTAGGAAAGAAATGCATCGGAAAGAAAAAAGTCAAAGAATGTAAGGCTGTTTTTAAGACAAAGTATGCTCCGTTAAAGCTGACAGCACTGGCACTTGATGAAAATGGCAAAAAAATCGCCAGAACTTCATTGGAGCCAGCTATTGGAACACTTACTCTTCGGATTAAAGCAGAAGAAAGCCATAGCAATATTTATTATCTTCCAATTGAAATTGTTGGAGAGAATGGTGTCGTTGAATCTAATGCAGATCGTCTTTTAGAAGTCAGCGTGATCGGTGGTAAACTTCTTGGTTTTGGCTCTGCAAATCCATGTCACGAGGAAAGCTATTGTACAGGAAGTTTTACAAGTTACTATGGACGAGCTCTTGCTATTGTAAAAACAGATGAGAACTCAACAATTCCTTGTAAGGTTTCTGTTACAGGAGGAGACCTTCATGCAGAAATAAATCTTTAATATTAAGCGAATTTTTCCATAAATAAACAAGTAAAGAAAATATGAGGAATTGTTTATGAAATGTAAAGATATTAATATTCGTGATCCATATATCTTGATTTATAAAGATACTTATTTTATGTATGGTACCAGAGGTGAGACTGCATTTAAGGGAGAAGCATATGGTTTTGATGTATATAAAAGTAAGGATCTGATAAATTGGACAGGTCCGATTGAAGTATTCCATCGCCCGGAGAATTTTTTTTCCGAGAAGAGCTACTGGGCACCAGAAGTATATTGTATAAATGGAAAATTTTATATGTTTGCAACCTTTGAAAATAAGAAAAAGGGTCTGGGAACGGCCTGTCTGATTGCTGATTCACCGGAAGGACCGTTTGCTCTGTGGTCGAAAGGATATCTTACTCCACATAAGCATCGTTGTCTCGATGGAACACTTTTCTTTGATAGGGAAAGCAAGCCATATATGATTTATTGCCATGAGTGGAAACAGATACATGATGGTAAAATATGCGTTGTTCCTCTCTCTGATGATTTAAAACGCCGTGTAGGAAAACCAAGAGTGCTGTTTTCTGCATCAAGTGCGAAACCATTTGTGAAAAGATTCTTATTCCGAAATTATATCACAGATGGTCCGTTCCTGATCAGAACAGACGATGACAAACTCCACATGCTTTGGTCAACTCTGGCTAAAAGTGGATACGTAGAAGCGATGGCCCATTCAGATAATAATGATATTTCCGGAAACTGGACGGTTGATCCGGAACTTTTGTACGATCATGATGGTGGACATGGAATGATCTTTAAAGATCTGAAGGGCGTTTATCAGATGGTGCTTCATTATCCGAATACATTTGAGCAGGAACATCCGGTATTTATACCACTTAAATATAGCAATGGAAGATTCAGATTCATGTAATCGCCCTTCTTTTGTTTATGCTTCTGACTCAACAGAATGCGTTTGAAAAAGCGTAGAACCTGCCTTATATACCGAGAGAATTGTGATAATTCTCCCGGTATTTTTTTGGTGTTGTTCCGTATTTTTGCTGAAAGGCATTGTAGAAGTAAGTAAGGTTTGAAAACCCCAAAGAATTACAGATTTCATTGATGCTCATGTCTGAATTCTGAAGTCTGTCGACAGCCTCCTTCAGGGAAACGGCCAGGGCAAACTGCTTAATACTGTAACCGGTATATTTCTTGACAATACGGTTGAGATAGGAACCGCTGTAGGATAGAGCAGCTTCCAGTTCCTGTCTTGAAATACGTCCATGGTGGATTTCAATCTGTGCACGTATATTCTGAAAGATGGTTATCTCCTGATCCGTGCCGATATTTAATGGGACGATACGATAATGTGAGGAATCGGACAATTCAAAGAGAATCTGTATCAGGATTCGCTTTACATTGTAAGTGGAACCAATTTCGGGATGAACCATCTGCTTTACCAGTTTATCAAACAGCTTATACATATATGGTCTGATATCCGGAAGATCCTCTCTTGGAATAAAGTCGATATATTCTTTTCGGATAATAACGCCCTGTCCGGGTTTTCCGATATTGCTGTCGAAATATTGATCTATCAATTGATTTCTATATTCATGCTCGATAGAAAAATAAAAACTGTCCATATCTTCCCTCAGGGTTCTCATAAGAGGGACTGAAAGACGCAAAAAAAGCGCACGAAAATCGGTGGAAAACTCTTCCTGGTGACTGATAAAGCAGTTTAACAGACAGAGACTGCCGGCTGTATACAAATGCCGTTCTGTTTCTATCTGCTGATACATGGTGCCGGTTATGACATAGATCAGTTCAAAATAATCGTGATAGTGAAGCTGTTCATAAGTAGCCGGATTCGTAGGATCATCGGATCGGAAGGTATGGGAATAGTAGGTATTAGGATTGATAAATGTAAAAATAAAATTTCGCTCTTTATCATCCGGATGAACGGTTTCGAAAATGATATCAGGAGCAGAAGCCGATATAGTGTTTTGAGTTCGTATCATAAAACGGTTATTCAGATTGTCATTCACAATACCGATTGGAGGAACGGAATTACTTTGGCTTTTCATATCTCTCTTACAGCTCCTTTTTATATTTTAGTTCATATTTGATAGTATTATAGCAAAATAGTGACGAATTTGCTATTAAATTATCATAAATGGGACGATAAACTATAAATATCAATCGATTGTTATATCGATGAAAGCGAAGAGAAATCAAAAGGAAAGAGAAAGGAGAGAGAAAGTTATGCAGAAAATTGATTTTTGCAGGGACTGGTCCTTCGGCAAGGCGGACAGCAGGGAACGGAAAAGAATAACTCTTCCGCATGATGCCATGCTGGAGGAAGAACGTCTGGCGGACAATCCAAGCGGAGCTGGTGGGGCATACTTCTCGGGCGGTGCCTATCAGTATGAGAAAATTTTCGAGGTTCCGGTAGAGTGGAGACAAAAAAAGGTGGTTCTTCAGTTTGAAGGAATCTATCAGACCGCTGTGATTTACCTGAATCATCAGGAAATCGGAAAGGTATACAACGGCTACTCTACAACAGAGATTGTCGCAGATCCGTTTTTAAACTATGGCGGCCAGAACCTGATCCAGGTGTCAGTCGATAATCAGAATCAGCCAAACAGCCGCTGGTATAGTGGCGCGGGAATTTACCGTCCGGTATGGATTTATCTGACAGAAAAAGAAGGAATTGCACTTCATGGTGTGAAGATCCGAACAATGTCCTGTAACCCGGCACAGATCGAAGTTACTGTATCAGCCGGAAAGGGAACTCCGGTGATCACGATCACAGACGGCGAGAAAGAAGTGGCCAGGGTCAGCGGAAACTGCGCTGCCATCGATATCCCGGATGCGAAATTATGGAGTGACGAATCTCCGAATCTGTATACCTGTCATGTGGAACTTCACGAAGACGGAGTAGATGATGTCTGGGAGGAGAATTTCGGTATCAGAAAAACGGAATGGTCTACCGAAGGCTTATTCGTAAATGGAAAAAAGACTCTTCTGCGGGGTGGCTGCGTTCATCATGACAATGGACTTTTAGGTGCCTGCGGATATGAGGAAGCAGAATGGCGTAAGGTGCGCATCATGAAAGAAGCGGGCTTTAATGCAATCCGTTCTTCTCACAATCCATGCTCACGTGCGATGCTGGATGCGTGTGATGCCATGGGTATGTACATGCTCGATGAGACATGGGATATGTGGTACCGCCATAAGACGAAATATGATTACGCGGAATTTTTCCAGGATAATTACAGAGCCGATCTACAGGCCATGGTAGATAAGGATTTCAATCATCCAAGCGTTATCTTTTATTCCATCGGCAATGAGGTGAGTGAACCGGCATCCCAGGAAGGCCTCGCAGTCGAAAAAGAAATGGTCAGTCTGTTACACGATCTGGATCCGGACAAGGCAGTAACTGCCGGTTTCAACCTGACCATCATTGCAAATGCTGCGAAGGGTTCACAACTCTATGATGGGGAAGGCGGAATGAATACCGGAGAGGCTGAAAATATGGAGATGCCGAAAATGGACAGTGCCATGTTCAATCAGCTGGCACAACAGATTGGCTTTGGCATGAACCATGCAGCAGACAGTGACGAGGCAGATGCTGCGATCACACCGGCTATCGAACTGCTGGATATTGCAGGATACAATTACGCATCCGGACGCTATCCGCTGGAAGGAGAGAAACATCCGGACCGTATCCTTTTCGGAAGTGAAACGTTCCCACAGGATATCGGACATAACTGGGAACTTGTGGAGAAGTATCCTTACATCTTTGGCGACTTTATGTGGACTGCCTGGGATTACCTGGGAGAAGCAGGTATTGGCGCATGGTCAGACTTCCCTGACGCAATGGGATTTGGAAACCCATATCCATGGCTTCTTGGTGGAGCGGGAGTAATTGACCTGTTAGGTGATCCGGATGGACAGGCTTTATATGCGAAAACTGTGTGGGGACTGTCTGAGGTACCGCAGATTGCAGTCAGACCTGTTAATATGTCGGATGCAAAAACAAACCGTTCTATCTGGCGCGGGACCAATGCAATTCCTTCCTGGTCCTGGAGAGGATGCGAAGGAAACCAGGCACTTGTAGAAATATATGCAGAAGGTGCGGAAGCAGAGCTGCGCATCAACGGAAAAATCGTGGAAAGAAAAACGCTGGAAATGAAAAAAGCATGTTTCGAAACGGTGTATGAAGCCGGAGAAATCGAAGCGGTAGCTTATGACCACGATGGAAGGGAACTTTCCAGAAACCGTCTGACATCCGCCAGAGAGAAACTGCATATCGGTATTGTTCCGGAAACAGCTGCAGTAAGCGGAAAACTTTTATATGTCAATGTGAATATCTGCGATGACGCCGGCATTATTGAATGCAATGCAGATGAAAAACTGCAGATTTCTGTTGATGGCGGAGAGTTACTTGCATTCGGAAGTGCCATTCCGCGAACAGAAGAGTCTTATCTGACTGGTACCTTTACTACTTACCGTGGAAGATCACAGGCCGTGATCCGTGTCGGAAAAGACGAAGAACTGAAGATTTGTATAACTACGGAAGAGAAACAGACTGAAGTATCCTTCCCGGTAAAAAAGGAGATATAAAATGAAGAAAACAAAACCATATAATCCCGAAAAAGTATCCCTCGGAAAAACCCTGCTTTGGAATACCAGACCACTTTCATTTGGAACAGTAACGATCCTTATGGGATATCTGTCTATGTTCTGTACAGACATCCTGAAGATGCCGGCAGTTCTGGTAGGTACCCTTCTTATGGTGAGCAAGATTTTTGACGGCGTTACAGACCTGCTTGCCGGATATATCGTTGATAATACAAAAACAAAGATGGGAAAAGGAAGACCTTATGAGCTCTGCCTGATCGGTGTCTGGATCTGTACCTATGCTCTGTTTGGCTCAGGTGTTGACTGGAGTCTGCCAGTAAAATCAGCGTGGCTTCTGGTAATGTACACACTGGTCTGGTCCATTTTCGGCACTATGCTGAATGCAGCGGAAACTCCTTACATTATCAGAGCTTTTGGTAATCCAATTGCCGTAACCAAAGTATCTGCTATCGGCGGTGTTTTCATTACACTGGGCTGTATGGTTGTTTCCATCACACTGCCTATGGCAATCGGTGCGCTTGGGACAACCGCACAGGGATGGAGAAAGATCATTATCATGTATGCGATTCCGCTTCTTCTGATCGGTATGCTCCGCTTCCTGTTTGTTAAGGAAGAGTTCGTGCCGGAAGAGGATAAGAATGGGGAAAAGGTTGCTATCCGTGATATTCTTGGCGTGTTAAAGAGCAACCGCTTCATCTGGCTGCTGGCCATTGTATCCATGATTCCGCAGACCATTTCCGGAATGGGTACCAGCTCTTATTATTTTAATGTAGTGGTTGGAGATATTACCAAGCTTTCAAGCATATCGATGATCGGACTGGTTTCCACCCTGTTTATCCTGTTTTTCCCTGCAATGATGAAAAAACGTACTGCCATGGATCTGGTAGGAATTTTCTCCATTGTCGGTGTAATCGGATTTGTACTGGTTTTCTTTGCCGGCTCAAATATGATACTCCTGATCGTTGCATTCTTTTTAAGCGGCCTTTCAGCACTTCCTATGTCTTATATGCGCAGTCCTATCATCATGGATGTGGCTGAATACAATGAGAGACACGGAAATCCGAGAATGGAAGCATCGATGGCTGCCGCAACGAACTTTACTGTAAAGGTAGGTCAGGCTCTTGGTGCATTTTTATTAGGTGTTATGCTCAGCGCAGGCGGATATGACGGAGCGCTTGCAACCCAGCCGGATGGCGCTGTTATGATGATTCGTTTATTGAGCAGTTTCATTCCTGCTGCGCTGATGCTGCTTTCCTTTATCTGTTGTGTGGCTTACCGTCCGCTGGACGCATTTTTAAAGAAGGAAAGAGAGAACTCTGCTCCGCAGAAATAATAAGGAGATTTGATTATGGATATGATGGAACAGATGCAGGAACTTATGAAGAGACCTTTGGTCCTGCCTTATCCGGATCATCTGGCAGTAACAAGAAAAATCGCTGCTGACGGAATCGTTCTGCTAAAGAATGAAGAGGAGATTCTTCCGCTGAAAACAACAACCGTCGCTTTGTTTGGCGCCGGTGCCGCAGATACCATTTCCTGCGGTACCGGAAGCGGTTATATCTCAGCTCCCCATGTGGTAACTGTGAAAGAAGGGCTGAAGAATACTGGTTTTTCTTTGACATCAGAATCATGGCTGGAACGTTTCATGCAGGAAAGCCAGAAGGCAAATGAGGAAGATACCACTCTGACCCCGCTGGACCGGATCTGGAGCGGAAGGAAGATCCTGATCGATGATATTCCTATCACGGATGAGGATCTGGAAGAAGCAAAGAAAGCAGACACCGCAATCTATGTGATCCGCAGAAACGCGGGAGAAGATGATGACCGGAAAGCAGAGAAGGGCGATTATTATCTGACGGACAACGAGGAAGAGAACCTGAGAAAAATCTCCGGAAACTTTGCGAATACCATTGTAATCCTCAATACCTGTGTGATAGATGCTTCTTTCCTGGAGACAATTCCTGGAATCAAAGCCTGTGTACTACTTGGCCTTGCAGGAAATGAGTGTGGAAATGCGCTGGCAGATATTCTGTCCGGAAAAAGTAATCCATGCGGTAAGCTGACAGATACATGGACAAAACGCTATGAAGATAATCCGGCAAGTGCCGTCTTTGGACGAAACGACGGGAATTCACTGCAGGAAGATTATGCGGAAGATATCTATGTAGGATATCGGTATTTTGACAGCTTTGGCATTGAGACGCTGTTTCCTTTTGGATACGGACTCAGCTATACAACATTTCGAATTGATCCAGCCGGCTTCCGGGGCAGCTGGAAGGAACTGGAAGTAGATGTAGAAGTCTTCAATACAGGCAGATATGCCGGAAGGGAAGTTGTTCAGTTATATGTGACAGCACCGGAAGGAAGACTGTCTAAACCATTACAGGAGTTAAAGGCTTTTGCAAAAACAAGGCTTCTTAATCCAGGTGAGGCAGAAAAAATGACACTTCGTTTCCCGACAGAAGCCCTTGCTTCTTATGATGAAACGAAAGCGGCTTTCCTTATGGAGTCCGGTGAGTATCTGATCCGAATCGGAGCGGACAGCCATAATACAGCTGCTGCATACGTCCTGCGTATAGAAGGTGAGGCAGTCTTACGCCAGGTTCGTAATGAAGTAACACCGGATCATGAAATGGAACTGTTAAAGGCACCTGATAGAAGTATCCTTCGAGAATGGATTCCAGGTGGGACAGCTCTTGCAGGACTTCTTGAAGACTGCTTTGCCATGAAAGAGGCGGACCTTGTCTTACACGGCAGTGACTGTATAACAATTGATGGTGCATGCAAAACAAAAGAAGCAGACCAGATCAATAAAAAACGTTTTGCAGGTGTAAAGCCCGCAGAAGATGCAACTCTGTTTGATGTGAAGAACAATAAAGTTTCAATGGATGAGTTCATTGTTTCACTGGAACCGGAGGTGCTGGTACGTTTGATCACCGGTGCGGCAAATGAAACTCCGTATGAAACAGCAGACCGTCTGCATAAGGAAGTCAAACAGGCGGAGGCACCTGTATCGTCCGGTTCAACTACCTCTCTTTTTGTGTCAGCACTGGGAATTCCTCAGTGGCGACTGACTGATGGTCCGGCAGGACTGCACCTTACCATGCTCGGGGCGACCTGTTTCCCGACTGATATTGTGATCGCGCAGACCTGGGATCCGCAGATGGCTGTCCTGATGGGAGAGAGCCTGGGAAAAGAGATGGAATATTATACCCAGGATGTTATTCTGGGACCGGGCATGAATATTCACAGAGACCCTCTTTGCGGCAGAAACTTTGAATATTTTTCTGAAGATCCGCTAATCAGCGGAAAAATGGCAGCAGCCATCACAAAGGGAGTACAGTCCATTCCCGGAACATCCGTATCTATCAAGCATTTTGCATGCAACAATCAGGAGGCAGACCGTTTTATCACAAACAGTACCGTGACAGAAAGAGCCCTGAGGGAAATCTATCTGAAAGGTTTTGAAATCTGCGTACGTGAAGCAGATCCTCATACGGTAATGTCCAGCTACAATAAACTGAATGGTATTCATACCTCATCCAATTACGAATTGCTCACAGAGATCCTTCGGGGTGAATGGGGATTCCGGGGACTGGTTATGACAGACTGGGGAACCAGAAGTGAAAAAGCACAGGATTACCATGCAGGGAATGATCTGGTCATGGGAGGTTACCGCACAGATGTGCTTATGGCAGCACTGGAGGGTAAAAAACCTGAATTTTCGGATGATGGATATGTCATCATCCGTGAATATCCGATTTATGGAGGGTTTGCCACAGAGGTTGTTGAAAGCTGGAATGCATTCCAATTATGCAGGGACGGCGCAGATCAGATCACCGTAACCGTGGCACCGGATAAGGAACTGAATCCTAAGGTAGAAGAAAAGATACAGGCATGCGAAGCAGCGATGGAAAACCTGGAAGATGGTTCAAAAGTAATCACTTATTTCGGAAAGGACCGCGGTAAGTATCTGGACCTTGATGATATCAGAGCCTGCGCAGCAAAGGTATTGGAACAGATTATGTGTTCTGTCTCCTTCAGTAAGTTTGCAGAAGGTATGACAGAGTAATAGGAGTATGCTCATGAAAAAACAGTGTTATAATCCTTATCTTCCGGGATGGGAATATATCCCGGATGGGGAACCGAAGGTTTTTGGGGACAGGTTATACATTTTTGGAAGCCACGACCGGTTCGACGGTGCGGGGTATTGCGAAAATGATTATGTGTCATGGTCAGCCCCCGTGGATGACCTTTCCAACTGGCGTTATGAAGGCATCATTTTTAGAAAAGATCAGACTCCATGGAATACAAAAGGAGAGCCTTATTATGCTCCGGATGTGGTACAGGGAAAGGATGGCAGATACTATCTCTATTATTTTGTAGCCAACACCAGTATCATATCCGTTGCGGTGTGCAAAACTCCTGCCGGAAAATACGAATATCTCGGTGATGTACATATGCCGGATGGACACACCTACGGATCCAAACCAGAAGAGTGGTTCACTTTTGACCCAAGTGTTTTGGTGGATGGTGACCGGATCTGGCTCTATACCGGAAGCGGACAGGATTCTAACGGACAATACGGTCACAAGATCAAAGGCTGTTTCGTCCTGGAACTGGATCAGGACATGCTTACCATTATCAGCGAACCGAAGATCCTGTTACCGGCCAAATGGACCATGGATGAACCGAATTTCTTCGAAGGACCATCCATCCGCCATATAGGAGAATGGTATTATCTGGTATATCCGACAACAGACCTGACCGGTCTGAACTACTCCATAAGTAAATATCCGGACCGTGATTTTGTCTATAAAGGTAGAATCCATTCCACAAGTGATATCGGATATCAGGGACATACCCTGATGAATTGCACATATCCTATCGGCAACAACCATGGAGGTCTGGTATGTGTGAACGGACAATGGTTTGTCTTTGATCACCGTATGACAAATGGTTCCCAGTGGAATCGGCAGGGGGTTGCAGAACCAATTCAGATCAAAGAAGACGGTACCATTGAAATGGTGGAAGCTACCAGCTGCGGACTGAACTGTGGACCGCTTCGAGGTCAGGGAAAATATCCGGCATATATCTGCTGCAATCTGGCTGGAGAGGCCATGGCCGGTATCCGAAATCATATGAAATGTCCGAAGGTTACACAGTCAGGAGTGGACTATGTGCCAGATGAAAATGCAGGCTATGAAATAACTGCAGAAACAGAAGTCAATGCACCTTATTCCTATGTAGCTGATATTACAGAAGGATGTCAGATCGGCTATAAATATTTTGATATGACAGAAACCACCAGACTGAAGGTTGAGACCAGAAACGCAAAAGGAAAGATTCAGATTCTGGATCAGCTTGACGGAAAAGCGATTGCTGAAGCTATCTTAAAAGAAGGTGATACATGGACTGAGACAGAACTGTTGTTTGATCCTAAACGGATCAGTGCCGGGAAAGCTGAAGGAGATATAAAGAAATGTCCGCTGTTTTTAAAGTATCAGGGATCTGGAAGTATGGAACTTAGAAGTTTTACACTAAGCTGATTTCCAGTCGGGGGCTTTGTACAGATTGGCAAGATTCAAAAAAACTGACTTATCATAGGTCATTCTGCTGATATATTCGCACGCGAATATGTTGCATAATAATGATTTGCTGTGTATGATACTGTACAAAGGAGTAATCATTATGCCAAACATAAAACCTATATCTGATTTAAGAAATTACACAGATGTTTTAAAAGAAGTTGATTCTACCAGCAGAGTTTATCTTACCAGAAATGGCCGTTGTGAATATGGAATATTAACCATGGCTGAAATTTATGAATTAGATCGTTGTAAGGCAGCATGCACCTTATTTTCAAAGCTACAGAAAGCAGATGAGTGTGCGACGAAAGAGGGTTGGATAGACGCAGACAGTCTGGAAAAAGAAATCATTGCAGAATCCTTACTTGGCAGTGTTCCGGCAACGA
>JAKSRN010000240.1 GCA_024403585.1 Lachnospiraceae bacterium
TCTTCTGCTGCCTGTGGGTAGATATCTGTGATATATACCCTCTTTGCTCCTTTTACAGCAAGAATACAGCAGATGGCTCTTCCTACTCCGCCGGCGCCGAAACAGAAGAAGGTCTTTCCTTCCGCTTCCATCTTTCCATTCTCCACCAGAGAACGATAAAAGCCCAATGCATCCGTGTTATAGCCTCGTAATTTTCCTTCCGGTGTTTTTACGACCGTGTTGCAGGATCCGATCTTTTTACACAAGGGATCCGTCTCATCCAGATACTGCATAACAGCAACCTTGTTAGGCTTGGTCACCGCACAGCCGGCATAAGATGGCATATAGCGCACACCGTCAATGATCTCCTTCAGATGGCTGCTGTCAGCCTCTGTATAATGATAGAGATAATTTAAGTTTGCAGCTGCATAGCCGGCATTCTGCATACGGGCTGCAAAAGACTGTCCCAAGGGTTTGCCGATCAATGTGATCATCTTTGTATCAATATTAACTTTATTCACTGTAAATACCCCTCTTCCCTTTCTGCAGTTTTTGCAGCAGGATCGTTCAGAAATCTGCCACAAACACAAAAGTCCACTTTACCAGTCAGACTTAACAATTATATACCATCAACACTTTAAAGTCACGAATTACCGTTAATCAATCGATATTTTCGTATCACTACATCGATTATATCTATATATTAGTTTACATACAGCATATCTCTTCATTCTTGCTTGTCGGACGTCTTTCCCACCTCGAAGAAGTGGAACGCTTAACATACAAAAGCAGACATTCGCATTCCGCTCTGCTTCATGTTCATTTTCCCGTTCATAATTTGTTAAAATATTATCTTTAAAATATTTTCAAACTCCACACTCTGTAGACATAATTGTCAGTTAATATAAAACCATCAAATAAATAAACGAACATTTAAAAAACTAATAAACTTTTTTCTTTTTCATACGCCGATTCAGATCGGCACTCCTTCCTTTTTTATTTATAAGAAAAGCAGCTTCAAAATTCTGAAGCTGCTTTTTCTATCCTATTTGTCAGCCTCCATCTGCAGAATACTTTCTCTGTACTCAGTAGGAGTCATTCCTGTATTTTTCTTAAACACTGCATTAAAATGGCAGATATCCGAAAATCCGCATAAACTGCTGATCTCCTGAACGTTCTTTTCCGTATCGATCAGCATTGTCTGAACTGCCCCAAGCCTGAGACGGATCTGATACTGCTTCATGGACATGTGTATGATCTCCGAAAACAGACGTGACAGATAACTGGAATTCACATGGAGCGAATCCGCCAGCTGACTGAAAAGGATCTCTTCTTTGTAATGCTGATCAATATACTCCTTCGCAGATGAGACCAGCTCATAGCGCTTGCTTCCCGGAACGATTTCAGCAGAAGGCAGATGATCGATACAATAGTAAAGCATAGCCACTGCCAGATTCGTCTGAATCTGTCTTGCATGTCTTGTTTTAGGAAGATTGCAGATCATCTTCATCAGGTGCTCAATCTCCTCTGCGTCATCCCCGCAGGAAATGATGGGGTTACCTCCCGGGAAAACCAGATGGTTCGGGAGCAGCATAGGTTCCTCAACATCTTTAAGAGCAACCACATACGTACAAAGAGAGTTCGTTGAAGCCGGATCCTCTCCATGAAAACCTCCCGCATTAAACACAACGATATCCCCTGCCTTTACCGGATAACTCTTTTGATCCAGATAGTAGACCCCTTTGCCCGCGTAAATATACATGATCTCCATATAATCCGGGTGACAGTGAAAAAACCTCGGGACAATGGATCCCCTGGCATCTGTAACAGTAGTCTGCACCACTTGTATTTTTTTCTTCTCATTATCTCTGTTTATTCTCATGATCAATTATGGTAAAGCGGACATATGCATCCACCTTTTACCCCTCCCTATGTCTCCACGACATCGAGGAAGGGAATGCTTATGCATGTTCAAAATGTAAAAATCCGCAAATAAAGAAGGCATTTTCCAATAGTAATGTGACTAAATTATAGCACAAATAGTAAAAAATGCAATAACAGGAAAACATAGAGCTATGCTATTATGTTTATGTAAGCGGAACACACACCGGGATGAGGTGGCTCCCTCTTCAGAACGCCCGGGACGTTCTTGAGCAACGAGCAAAAAGGAGGAAAAATATGGCAAGTAAAGCAGCGACACATGCAGGTTTTGACGCACCGGGAGATGTAATCTCCGAAGATACCGTCTATGAGTTTTTACCGATCGAATACACAGAAAAAGACATTCAGATCATTCGTGAATTAGCAAAAAAATATATGTCTTATGCTACTCTTCCATGTCAGGAGGAAACCATCAAGCTGTGGGAGAAAGTCAATGACCTGGAAAGAGCCCGTCCGGTTCTCTGGCATAATGACCTTCCATTCTATGAGCTGAAGGTAGGCGGAGAGCTGACACTGATCACCTCTTCACCATTCACACAGAGAATCGAGGAAGAGCTGCGCAACAGGATCTACATCTGGGAGCATATCCGTGGTGATGCAGTTCTGGAGCCTGTCTTCTACTCACCGATGATCATCCGTAGTTCCGGTATCGGCCTCGATATTGTAGAAGAAACTGTTCAGACTGATGCTAATAACTCCATCGTTGGACATAAATATGTCCCAACTCTGGTTGACTGGGACGACATTGAAAAGATCAAAGATCCGGTGATCACAGTAGATGAAGAGCAGACCAAAGCAACTTATGATGCATACTGCACCATCTTCGGCGATACCATGCCGGTTGAGATCAAAGGTGCCCAGGGCTTCTGGTACACACCAATGGATGATGTTGTTCAGTATATGGGCACTACTGCTATCCTTGAGAACATCATGGAAGATCCTGATTTTGTACATGCCTGTATGAAACGAATTGTGGAAGTAGATACCATCGCGCTGGATCAGTATGAGAAGCTTGGTGCCATTGCTTCCAACAATAAAAACTTCCGTATCGGTTCCGGCGGTTACGGCTATTCCTCAAAGCTTGGTCGTGGAAAGATGACAGGAATGAAGACAAGTGAGATGTGGGGTGCCTGCGCAAGCCAGTACTTTACAACTGTATCCCCGGCTATGCACAACGAGTTCTCTCTTCAGTATGAGATCCCATGGCTGGAGCGTTTTGCCTACAGCTACTATGGCTGCTGCGAGAGAATGGATCACAAGATGGATTACATGCGCCAGGTTAAAAACCTTCGCAAGGTAACCTGCAGCCCATGGAACAATACCGAACATATGGCAGAGGTATGCGGCAGAGATTATGTAGTTTCTCTGAAACCATCACCAGCCTGCTTTGCATATGACACATTTGACGAGCAGATGGTAAGGGATGATATCAAAACCAAACTGAACTATCTGAAAGACTGCAATGTAGAGATCCTCATCAAGGATATCTCAACCGTTCGTTATGAGCCGGAGAGATTATGGAGATGGATGGAGATTGTTCATGAGATGATCGTCAACATGGATTGATCCTTACAAGCAGAATCCTAACACACTATTCACACTATTCTATTTCCTTAATAGCCGGAATGCCACAAGCGGTATTCCGGCCCCTCCCTATGTCTCCACAACATCGAGGAAGGGGTATGCTTATGCGTGATCAAA
>JAKSRN010000241.1 GCA_024403585.1 Lachnospiraceae bacterium
GAATCAGGAAGTCTGACGTTTCTTGGACAGACAGTCGATACCTACTGCGATCGCAAGTACGAGACCTTTGATAACCTTCTGGGTGTAAGAGCTTACGTCCATAAGGATCATACCGTTGGTCAGGGATCCGATGATAAGTACACCTGCAACTACGCCGGACATCTTACCAACACCACCGTTTACGGATACTCCACCAAGAACTACACAGGTGATTACGTCGAATTCGTATCCAAGACCTGCGGTGTTCTGTGCGGAACCGGTACGGGAGAGCATTACGATACCTGCAAGACCTGCAAAGAATCCGGATAATGCATAGATGAGGTATTTCATACGGCTTACACGGATACCGGAAAGCTCTGCTGCATCCTCATTTCCACCGATCGCATAGAAATAACGGCCGAAGAAGGATTTGTTCAGGATGAAGCTTCCTACTGCGAAGCAGACGATCATGATGATCGCGGATACCGGAACGATACCGATGGAAGCTTTTCCGAAGAGATTGAAGCTCTTTGTGAAACCGGAGATCGGCATACCGCCGGAGATCAGGTAGGAGATACCTTCAAAAATAGTCTGTGACGCAAAGGTCGCGATCAGTGCAGGGATTCCGATGGTGGATACCATGAAACCGTTCAGTACACCGACCAGGGTAGCTGCAGCGATGGAAATGATAGTTGCCAGCCACATGTTCATTCCCCAGTTTACCATCATGTATGCACAGATGATGTTTACCATGGTGATGATACTACCGGTGGAAAGGTCGATACCGGCGATCAGGATGACGAATGTCATACCTACGGATGCGATACCATATACAGCAACCTGACGGGAAATCGCTACCAGGTTACTCGGATTGATGAATCTCGGGTTTGCGATGGTGAAGATGATTACTTCAAGGATAAATACCAGCCAGATCGCATTGCTTTTTGCAAATTTTTTCATCTCAGTTTACCTCCTTATTTATCTACGATGGCAGAAGCGTATTCCATGATCTTTTCGGAATTGAACTCTTCTTTCTGGAGCTCTCCGGTGATCTCTCTTTCTGCCAGAACGATGATCCTGTCGGACATACCCATCAGCTCTTCCATTTCAGAAGAGATCATCAGGATACTCTTGCCCTGTTCTACAAGGTCATTCATCAGTTTGTAGATCTCATATTTTGCACCTACGTCGATACCACGGGTAGGCTCATCAAAGATGATCAGGTCTGCGCCTGCAGCCAGCCACTTGCCGAGGATAACCTTCTGCTGGTTACCACCACTTAAGTTCTTTACCTTCTGGTCCAGGGTAGGGGTCTTGATCAGGATCTCTTCACGGTATTTCTGTGCAGTGTTGTTTTCTACTTTTGTATGGATGACACTGGCACTGGAGATACGTTTGTAGATCGGCATGTTGATGTTGTGCTTGATGGAGCTTCCGAGCAGTGCGCCGTGGCGTTTTCTGTCCTCAGGTACCAGTGCGATACCAAGGTCGATGGCTTCACGAGGGCTCTTCGGGTTGATCTCTTTTCCTTTATAAATGATCTGTCCGGATTCCTTCTTTGCAGCACCGAAAAGGAGTTCTGCGACCTCGGTACGTCCGGCACCGACCAGTCCGCCCAGTCCGAGCACTTCGCCGCGGTGCAGCTTCAGGCTGATATCCTTGTTTCCGTTTCCGTAAACGTTCTTCATCTCAAGGATGACATCGTTGTAATCAATGTTGGAATTTCTCGGCGGATATTTCTGGGTCATCTCACGGCCTACCATGAGCTTGATCAGCTCGTCTACGGTAGCCTTTTTGGTGATCAGGGTATCTACATACTCGCCGTCACGGATAACCTCGATACGGTCAGAGAGACGGAAGATCTCTTCCAGACGGTGGGAAATGTAAATGATGGATACACCTTTTTTACGGAGCAGTTCAACGACTGCGAACATGCTCTCTACCTCTGCGCTGGTCAGAGGTGCGGAAGGCTCGTCCATGATCAGAACCTGTGCGTTCTGCTGGATCGCCTTCGCGATCTCGATCATCTGCTGGTAACCTACGGTAAGGTTCTTTACCAGTTCCTTAGGATCGATCTTGATATTTAACTGTGCGAATGCTTTTGCTGCTTCTTCTTCCATCGCCTTGCGGTCGATCATGATGCCTTTACGGATCGGACGGCCGAGGAACAGGTTTTCTGCCGCGGAAAGCTCGCCTACGTTATTGAACTCCTGATAGATGATGGCGATACCATTCTCAGCTGCAAGCTGAGGGGTCATCTGGGAGAATTCCTTTCCGTTGATGCGGATCTTTCCGGAAGTCGGGATTACCGCACCGGAACAGGTCTTGATCAGGGTGGATTTTCCTGCACCGTTCTCACCGATGAAACCAAGGACTTCGCCTCTTCTTAAGCGGAGTGTAACATCCTTAAGAGCGACAACGCCGGGATATTCTTTTCGGATATGTTCCAACTCGAGTACATAATCTTCGCTCATTTTTTTCCTCCCGTTGCATGACTGCCATTTTCTCTTCTACCACAGACAAAATGAAAGTCATGTATTTTAAAAAAGGCGCCACATCTGTCGACGTAAACAGCCCTGGATGTGACGCCGGAGTTTTATGTTTTATTATTTCATGCCTGCCATGATAGCTTCTGCGTTTTCAGCGGTGATAGGTGCTACACCACGGAATACGTTTTTAGCTTCAAGCTGATCTCCAAGGATCATAGCGAACATTTTTGCACATGCAGTAGCGGTGTCAACGTCAGATCCTTCGAATCCGATGATACCTTTGGATGCGCACTCTTCGTCAGAAAGCTGGGTAAGCTGCTGTTTGGTAACGTCAGTGGTGAATACACCCATTTCTGCCGGGATGTTTCCGTTTGTTACGGTTACGAGTGCTTCGTTTGCACCGATCATAGCGCCTGCGCCTACACCTACTACGACTTTACAGTCTGGGTTTTTCTGAAGGATGGTTTCCATAGAAGTCTGTGCCTGGTTTGCTTCCAGACCGTCCTGCTCTGCTACGAGTTCATACAGACCTGCTGCGGACTCTTCCAGACCAGCTTTGATACCGTTTGCTCTCTCAAGAAGAACCTTGGTGCTTGGGTAGCCAAGAAGAGCTACTTCTGCAGGAGCTTCTGCGGTATAGTTTTCAACGATGAATGCACCTGCAAGTTTTCCGATCTCAGCACCAAGAGCGGTGTTGTCAAGGATCCAGTTGCCATCGGTGTTTTCCATTGGGTCATCCCAGCACATAACTTTTGCGCCTGCTTCTCTTGCTTCAGCACAAACGTCCTCAACACCTGCTGCATCAGATGGGTGAACCATGATGAGGTCACATCCGGAAGTGGTGAAGTTTTCGATCTGGCCGATCTGGGTAGCGGAGTTGTCATCACATGCTACGATAGTGAAGTCAGCGCCTGCTTCGCCAAGAACTTCTTCCATAGCGGACATAACACCTGCCCAGTATGGGTTGGTCAGAGACTGGATGGTGATACCGATCTTTTTGCCTTCCAGTACGGAAAGGTCTGCAGCTGCGTAGAATTCTTCAGTAGCCTGTACGCCTTCGATTGCGCCGGTGTCCTCAGCCATTACAGGTGCTACAGTTCCGAGCATAACTGCTCCTGCACATGCCAGTGCTAAAAGTTTTTTGTT
>JAKSRN010000242.1 GCA_024403585.1 Lachnospiraceae bacterium
TCAGAACGATTTCAAACTTCTGCTGGTTAATGGCAGTCGGTGCAAGAAGAGCTGCTTCCACACCTTTCTTAAACCATTCCGGTTTTCCATTCACCCCTCCGGCAACCACCTGGTCTGCTGTTTTGGATTTTCTTGTTTTACCGCCTGTAACACCATAACCGATCGCGATCACAATCGGGAAACGGTCTCCGGAAGTGCGTTTTGCAGGAGACTGTTTCTCACTGAAAGTTCCAGCCCAGCAGGTATTCAGCCCCAGCATCTGAGCGTAGAGAACGATTTTCTGTCCATAGTAGCCGATTCTTTCATCCAGAGTTGCGTCATCCGGTCCTACACAGGCAATCACACTTGGCGCACTGCCAAGGCCCATAAACTTGCTCATAAGACGTTTAAAAGTACCGCCTGCCTCTTCCAGTAACTGGAGATTCAGGTTTCCTTCCTGGTTACACTGGTTGATCAGTGCATTCAGTTTCTCAATCTTTTCAGCTTCAATCTTTTTATCCTGATAAGCGCGTACAGAATGGCGCTCACGGATTGCTTCAAGTTCTGTCATAGTCTTTATTTCCTTTCTGTCTTCTGTTTTGCTATTCTCGTAAAGTGGACATCCGCCTTCCACTCTTCTTAGGCTCAGGAACAAATTTTTTAGATTGAATTCAATCTAATTGTATTTAATACATACAAAGAATCAAGTATGGTCAATAAAAGGGTCGTATTTCTATTATCTTTTTTCGTTATTTTACGGAATAAAAGTGGAGCTTCGGAATTTCCTGTAAAGTAAAAATATGCTGCGAAAAGGCATTCCCCTTCTCACAGCATATTTTCAGCATCTTTTTATAATCTTACATTTTATATAACAACCTTATTCCCCAGAATTTTCTTCTTTAGAAGATCAAGCCAGCCAGAATATAAGCCCCAAAAGCCAGCACCGCACTGAGAACCGCATACGGAGCCTGCGTCACCGCATGATCCAGGTTGTTGATCTCGCAGGTAGCAGAAGACAGTACCGTCGCATCCGAATAGAAGCAGGCATGACTTCCAAATACACCACCGGATACAACAGCAGCAAGAGTCAGAAGAATATTTCCGTTCAATGCCACTGCCAGCGGGATAACGATCGGTAATGCGATTACTTCAATTCCCCAGAAAGAACTGGTGATGAAGGTCAATGCAGCCAGGATCAGAAATACAATTCCAGGAAGGATCACACCATTCAGGAATGGCTCCACAAGAGAGATCACATACCCGGAAAGGTTCATCTCTCCACAAGCAGTTTTTACCAGGAAAGATGCCAGAAGGATTGCAAGAACAGGCAGCATATCCGCAAAGCCCTGAATAAAGAGCTCGCTGAAACGACCGAATGTCATCAGTTTACGTGGCACAAAGAAAAGCAGCGTAAAAAACAGGGTTGCAATGATAGCGATCAGCATATCACCGGTTACAACCGTTACCCCGATCAGAACTGCCATTGGAAGAAGGAAATCAATCGCCTTTCCTTCCGGCTCAGATCGTCTTGGTTTTTCCAGCATGGCAGTAACAGCACCAGTCTGGGCATTCTCCTCCATACCGGCAATTGTGTGATCTCCACGCTCCTCCACCTGAATAACCGGCTGAATCCCCAGATCACCCTCCTGTACTCGTTTATATGCTTTCTTCATAGGACCAATCTTCGGTACAACTCCAAGAGCAAAAAACAAGGTGATCAGAACCGCAGCGATTGGATAAAACATAAACGGAATAACATGTATGTAGGTCTCAATCCCACTGGCATAACCAAGTGCTGTAACAGCAGGCTCCGTCATGAACATACCTGCATAGAAAACCGCCCATGTAGAAAAAGGAAGCAGGGCACACACAGGAGCACCTGTGGAATCAATCACATAAGCCAGCGCCTCACGAGGCACCTTTCTCTTATCACATACCTTTTTCATACAGGTGCCGATAGTCATGATATTCAGGTAATCATCTACAAATATGATACAGCCCAGAATAACAGAGGTCACAAGGACAGAGCGCTCACTTTTACAAAATCTCAGAATCCATTTGGAAAATCCTTCCGTTCCCCTTGCCTCACGCAGCAAAAAGATCAGAGAACCAAACAGTCCGCAGATCAGAAGAATGTATTCATTATCTGCATTACTGATCTCGCTCAGGACCAGTTCGCACCAGGGCCCCAGAAAGTGAAATCCATAGAGGATTACATAAGCCACCAGGGAACCAAAGATCAGCGCTTCAAAGGATTTTTTAGTTTTGACCGCAAAGATCAGCATCGCTGCCGGAGGCAGCAAACAAAGCCATTCAAAATTCATCTTTTTTACCCTCCTCAAAAACGCATATATTGTAGCATACATTTCACCGCTTTACCACAGCAAATTTTTAACACCTTTGGGGACAGGTACAAAAAGCTGACTTTTTTAATATACCAGATCAGAACGAACCCATCCTTCCAGTCCGTTATCCAGATAAATCTTATACCAGTAATGGAGCTGTCCATCGGATCCGTATCCCTGGCCCACTTCATTGTAGTAATAGAGATTTGTGTTGACATCATTGATCTCACAAACCAGTCCGCTGTTGTGGTCTGAGAGAGCTCTTACATTGATTGGATTGTATGGATGAAGGATCGTAGCCTGTGGTGCCGGTTCCGGGACGGGTTCTGTCTGTGGTGCCGGTTCCGCTTCTTCCTGCGGAGCTTCTGCAGGCACAGGTGTCGGAGTTGGCGTCGGCTTACTCTTCTCTTTTTTCTTAGGTGTTGAACCACAAGTGTCCTCACCAGGTTTCCAGCTGTCCAATACTTTCGAAATTACTTTTTCTGTTGGCTCATAGGCATTTGCCAGAAGATAGTTGACAGGATGATTCAGGGACTGACGATCTTTATCCGTCACAGGCTCCAGTTCACCATCTGCCAGTTTCACATACTGCTTCTTGCTTTTTCCATTCTCTCCAATAGTGGAGCTGTAGATCACATGGGTTCTCTCATCCCAGGTAATACCGGTTTCCTCATCAACGGAAGTGCACTCTTTTCCTACTGAGCAAACAGCCACCTGATCCTCATACCAGGTGAGCAGCTCCAGTTCCTGATCTTCTTTATACCAAAGCAAAAGCTCCGGTATATCATCTTCGTCCAGGTCACAGATACTGAAGGCATTGAGACCTTCCCCATAGCGATCCAGTTCTTTCATAAGATACTTTTTATATGTCTCTTCCCATGAAACAGGTTCAGCCTCCTCTTCATTGGTGATCTCTTCCGGAATTTCCTTAGAAGAAGACTCTGTGACCGCCTCTTCTTTTGGAGTCGCTTCTGCATTCTTTCCTTTTCTGATCTGCGGTAACAGGATGACAATGCCAACCACAGCGATCAATGCAAGTAAAACAAGGATCAACCCATTACCGGGCGAAGTATCTGGTTTCTTATCTTGGTCTTTTTCTGCGTCTTTCTTCTCTGTCGACACACCTACCGCTGCTGGCTTTTCTTCTGTCTTCTCCTGTTTTGGTGCATCTGCTTTAACAGCCTTCTCTACCTGCTTCTCCTCTGTCGGCGAATCTGCCCCTGCTGGCTTTTCTACTTCCTTTTCCGCTTCTGGCACACCTGCCTCTAAAGGCTTTTCTTCTTTCT
>JAKSRN010000243.1 GCA_024403585.1 Lachnospiraceae bacterium
CAGAATCCGTGGCGGCAGCCACAGCCTCTTTTTAAGGTATAACCGGCATATTCCATTGCGGTCATGATGGTAAGAGATGCAGGCACACTGTATTTTTTTCCGTAAAAATATACATCAACCATTTTTTCCATGTTTGTTTTCTCCTATCTTTAAAACTCCGGCGGCAGTTCTCCGATCTCGTCGTAACGGAAGACCGGTCCATCCTTGCAGACATACTTGGTTCCGATGTTGCATCTTCCACATTTTCCAACACCGCATTTCATGCGGAGCTCCAGTGTGGTATAAACCTGTTCATCGGTGTATCCCATTTCCTTCAGTCCCTGAAGTACGAACTTGATCATGATTGGCGGTCCGCATACCAGTGCGGTTTTATCTGTGTCAAAACCAATCTCTTTCAGATAGGTCGGAACAAAACCAACATGTCCTTCCCAGCCTTCCTGCGGACGGTCTATGGTCAGATACACATTTACATTCGGAGCTTTCATCCAGACTTCCTGAATTTCTTTCAACTGCACCAGATCATCTGCAGAACGAGAACCGTAAAGGATATCAACTGTCCCATAATTGTCACGGTTGTCCAGCACATAATTGATTACGGAGCGAAGTGGTGCCAGGCCAATACCACCTGCGATAAACAGAAGGTTCTTTCCTTTCAGTTCAGTCTCCACAGGAAAATGATTTCCATAAGGTCCGCGAACAGTAATCTGATCTCCTACTTCCAGACTGTGTAACTGCTCGGTCAGCATACCACAGCGTTTGATGCTGAATTCCTGATATTCTTTGTTTGTCGGAGAAGAAGTGATGGAAAACATACCTTCGCTGACACCGGGAACACAAACCATGGCACACTGTCCAGGCATATGTTCAAAGAGTTTTCCGCCCTCCGGGGCATTCACACGGAAGGTCTTTACATCAGGAGTCTCTTCTCTGATATCCGTGATTACGCCGACCATCGGAATCAGAGTATCTCTTGTATAATTTGGATGGCAGGTACATTCACTCATGCTTTATTCCCTCCCTCTTCAAATGCTTTGATGACTTTTACGATATTTAAGGAAGACGGACATTTTTCCACGCAGCGTCCACATCCGGTGCAGGAATACATGCCATTGTTATTTGCCGGATAATAAACCAGCTTGTGCATAAATCTCTGACGGAATCTCTGCATCTGGGAATTACGGTTGTTTCCATGTGCCATCATGGTGAAATCGGAATACATGCAGGAATCCCAGCAGCGGTATCTCTGTATTCCATTCGCAGTGGTATAATCCTTGATGTCGTAGCACTGACAGGTCGGACATACAAAAGTACAGGTTCCGCATGCCAGACATGGCTTGTATAAAGTTTCCCATACAGGAGAATCAAAACGATCTTTCGTAGCATCACCGTTCCATCCCTCCAAAGAGAGATTGCTGTATGGCAGCACATCGATGATTTTTCTGATCTGTACCTGTTCTTCTTCCACCTTTTTTTCTGCATCTTCTGTTTCTTCAAGAAGCTCCTGCACAGAGGCAGTCAGTGCTTCTCCCTTTTCGGTCAGCGGTTTCCAGTACAGTTCTTCACCGATCATCCAGACTGCCACATCTGCAGATGGATCTGCTGCATCCAGTCCGAATACTTTACAGAAACAGGATTCCTCTGGTTCATGGCATGCCATGGCAACCAGAATTCCGTGTGCTCTTCTGGCAGCATAATAGCTGTCCACAGGTTCACTTAAAAATACATTGTCCAGAACTTTCACGCCCTGAATGTCACAGGCTTTCATTCCGAATACGACAAAGTCTTTTTCTTTCAGGCTTTCTGCCTCGACCTGAAGCTTCTTTCCTTCTTTTTTACAGGTATATAAAGTCTCAAACTGTGGAAAAAAGGCATCTTTTGCGGATTTTACAGTTTTCAATGTATTAAGATCTATCTCTGCGTCTTCATCCCACACCGCATAATTGGTCTGTCCGCCAATCTTCTGCGGAAGATATAATTCTTTTTCGCCGGCAATTTTACGGAATAATGCCGACAGATCATCTTTTCGAATCTTGTACATTTCATTATCCCCTTTCTTTTACAATGCCAGGTTCTACATCTTCAAACGTATAACTGGTCAACGGACCTTTTGTCTCAATATCCTCTCCTGCCTGGAACTCTCCATAAAACTCATCAATATCCTTGATAAATTTGCGGTTGAACAGATGAAGCGGAATTCCCTGTGGGCAAACACGGCTGCACTCTCCACAGTCGGTGCATCTTCCTGCCACATGGAAGGCACGGATGATGTGGAACATTTTTTCCTCAAAGGAATCCACATTGGCTTTCTGCGCACTGTCAAACTTAGTGCTGTCAAACACACATTTGCGGCAGCTGCAGGCCGGACATACATTGCGGCAGGCATTGCAGCGGATACATTTACTGAGTTCCTTCTGGAAGAATGCGAAACGTTCTTCCGAAGACATTGCTTCGATGGTCTTTACCTCATCAAAACGTTCCGCATCCTTTGTTTCGCGGGATTCGCCCATCAGCTCGTCATAGATCTTATGTTCTTTTCCTTTGCATACATGACATCTTGAGAGCAGGGCCGAATTGTAAGTACAAGTCTTTTCTCCATAAATCGTCTGGATTTTGATCTCATCTTCGCCATTCAGCCCTGTATCGGAAACAGACGTAATGCCTTTGATTCCCTGTGCTTTGATCTTTTCGATATCCAATTTCCCACGGCAGCCTACGCCGATGACATATGCTTTTTCACGATCAACGCGATGCTCCTTGATAAGCTGGTTGAAGCTGTAAGTATCACAAGGTTTTAAGAAAACCAAAGTCTTGCCTGGAAGCGCAGAAGCTTCGATCATATATTTACTTAAATTCGCTCCACAGAAGCCGTCATAGACAAGCTTCCCGAGTTCTTCTTCTTTTTCAAAAAATGCCGGTTCCGGATTATAAGAGAGATCACCGGCTCTCCATCCAAGGACACGTGATACCATCCCGAGGGACAGAAGTTCTTTGGCTCTGGTAATCAGTTCTTGCATCTTAAATCCCCCAATCTGACATTTTCTCCCAGAGAATAGATCTTTTCCACAAATTCATTCATGGTCTGAGAGAATTTTGCACCTTCAGCTGCGGAAACCCATTCTACTCTGGTACGTCCGTTTTCAATTCCAAGATAGTTCAGCATAGAAAACAGAAGAGTCATACGTCTTCTTGCATAGAAGTTTCCTGTACTGTAGTGACAGTCTCCGGGATGACATCCACAGAGAATGACACCGTCTGCTCCACGTTCAAACGCTCTTAAAATAAACATTGGATTGACACGACAGGAACATGGAACACGGATGATTTTCACATCTGCAGGATAGGAAAGTCTGCTGCTGCCAGCCAGGTCAGCGCCAGCATAACTGCACCAATTACAGCAGAATGCTACGATCTTTGGTTTCCATTCGCCTTTTTCTTTTATCTGCATATTGCATCCACCTCCGCGATAATCTGTCTGTTTGAGAATCCCTGCAGATCCATAGCACCGGATGGGCAGGCTACTGTACAGGCGCCGCAACCCTGACAGAGTGCACTGTTTACCACAGCTACACGGCGGTTCTCTCTGACTCCAGGTCCCATAACATCTTTATT
>JAKSRN010000244.1 GCA_024403585.1 Lachnospiraceae bacterium
AGAAACGTTTCGGAGAGAAGGCAATACAGAAGGGCTTAGACAGAAAAAACAGTTAATATAGAAAGGACCAGACAGACATGAGTACATTTGAAGAATTAAGAGAGAAACAGATTGGGAGTCAGGAGATTTTTAAGGGAAGAATCCTGCATGTGTTCAAGGATGATGTTGAACTTCCTGATGGAAATACCTCCATTCGTGAGCTGATCCGTCACGTGGGAGCAGTTGCTGTCCTCCCGGTAACTGATGACGGAAAGATCTTTATTGAGCGTCAGTATCGTTATCCTTTCAATGAGATCATCACAGAGATTCCGGCAGGAAAACTGGATTCTGCTGCAGAAGATCATCTGGAGGCGGCAAAAAGAGAATTGAAAGAAGAGACAGGTGTTACAGCTGATGAGTGGATCGATCTGGGTGTGTATTATCCAACTTCCGCATATTCTGATGAGAAGATCTATATGTATCTGGCAAAAGGCCTGCACAGGGGAGAGCAGAAACTGGATGAGGGAGAATTCCTGGATGTGGAAGTGGTTCCACTGAAAGATATGCTGGAGCAGGTAATGAATGGTATGATTCCGGATGGAAAAACCCAGGTGGCAATTCTTAAGGCTGCAAAGATCCTTGGAATCTGAGAAAGAAGAGTGTGAGTAAAACAGATGATCAATACAGTTATATTTGATATCGGCAATGTTCTGATGAAATTTGATTTTTTCTCAATCATGGAGAAAGTATTCCCAGACAGAAAGATCGTGGATGTTGTGGCAGACGCTTACTTTGTTTCCGGCAATTGGAACAAACTGGATCTGGGCATTGCAGGTGATGAGGAGTTTCTGGCTTCTGTTATTGCGTATGCGCCAGACTATGAGAAAGAGCTGCGTCTTGCCTTCGATCATGTGCATGAAACCCTGATCAAAGAAGATTTCGCAATTCCCTGGGTCAGAGGTTTGAAAGAGAGAGGTTACAGAGTGTTATTTCTCTCCAATTATTCCACAACCATCATGGAGAAAGGACCGGAAGTACTGGGATTTCTTCCTCTTATGGATGGTGGTGTCTTCTCTTGTGATGTGCACCTCTGTAAACCGGATCCAGCCATCTATAAGGCATTAAAAGAGAAGTACCGGCTGGATTTTTCAGAATGTGTTTTCTTGGATGATACCCTTCCGAATCTGGAGGAGGCAAACAGACAGGGACTTCGTACCATTCACGTAAAGAACCATGGGCAGGCAGAGGCCGATCTGGAAAGACTGCTGCAGGAGGAAGGAATCGAGGCGAAATAGAACGGATCATAAAGAAGAATATATAATGAAGAAGAACAGATGAAGGAGAATAGATGATGAAGGACTTTTCCATCTTTTTTGATCTGGATGATACCCTCTATGATCGTGCCAGACCCTTTATCCAGGCGTACCAGACTTTCTTTGCAGGGAAAGAAGAATTGTCCATTGACCAGCGCAAGGCTTACTGGGCCTGTGAAAAAAGAGGGAACGAAGTATATATGCCGTCTCAGACAGGAGAAATCACCATGGAAGAGATGTACATCTACCGTTATCAGAAGGGACTGGCAGATGTGGGCATAGAGATCACAGAAGCAGAAGCCCTTGCTTTCGAAAAGCTGTACAGAAATTTCCAGAAAGAGATCATTCCTGCAGAGGGCGTTCCTGAGTTGCTGGATTTCTGTGTTGAAGCATTCCATAAGGTAGGAATTATCACCAACGGACCGGAAGAGAAGCAGGCGAAGAAGCTGCAGGTATTGAAGCTGGGAGACTGGATTCCGGAAGAACTGAGTCTGATCTCAGGAAAGCTGAAGATCGAAAAGCCGGATCCGGAGATCTTTCATATTGCAGAGAGGCTTGCAGAGACGGCTCCTGAGAAGATGCTCTATGTGGGAGATTCTTTTGAGAAGGATATCAAACCCGCCCATGCACTGGGATGGAAGACGATTTATCTTAACAGAAAATCAGCAGAGCTGGCTCCGGAAGATATATGCCCGGATCTGGTGCTGGAAGGAGATACGGTGTTGAGAAAGGAGCATCTGATCCAAGTCTGTGATAGATTGTCATAGAATTATAGTATTTTAAAGAATATTTCTAAAATAAGGCTGTTTTCATGACAAGCAGTCCACAGTAAGGGTTCCGATTGCTGCTCAATTTGGAAAAAGAAGGTAATAATAATAAGTTCTAGACAAAAGAAAAATGTGCTGCCGCAATGATCATGCGACAGCACATTTTGTTTGTTATCTTGTTTTTATAGCCACGAGGCTATTTGCCAAATTTCCAGCTGATCAGGTAGTCTTCTGATCATATTTGCCTTTCAGATCATCAATATTCTCACTGGAGAACTTTTTCAGTGGAGTATTCAGGATCTCCTCGCGCTCAGCCTGCTCTTTCTTATCCTTCTCTTTGCCTTTCTGGATCTGTCTGTTTACAATACCAACGACCACAAGGGCAATTGCAAGAATGATCAGGACAATGGAGAACATGCCAGGTCCATTGGAGCCGCTCTTCTTGTTCATGATGCGGTCTGCAGCAGATTCGAAAGCTTTACCAAACACTTCTTCTTCGTTGAGTGAGTCGTCGTAGTAATAGTGTTCTACATAATCCATAAGGATGTTGCAGGCTTCTGGATCAACAACATGTCTTGCAAGGGAACCTGTTGTGATCCACATCTGATAATCACCATATCCGTCATCTCCATCTTCCTGACGGAAAAGAAGAAGAAGATGTCCGTCATCACTGAACATATCAGTGTACAGGGCTTCTGCATACTCCTGCATCTGATCGTCAGTCGGATGAGTTGTGTTCATAACAGTATCGGTCAGATACAGATATGGCTGTACACCTGTCTCTTTGTAGAAATGTTTCATTCCAGACTCGAGTGTGGAACCACTGCCGAACCATCCCAGTTCATCTGTATAATAAGAACCATAATCAATACAGTCAGAAGATTTCAGTGGAGTTCGATCCATTGTGGACTGAGTGATATCACTGCTGCCTGTTGAACTTGTGCTTGTGCTGGTGAATGCAATCATCAGAAGCATGATGGCAAAGATGATGATGATCGGCATTACCAGGAAGGTAGAACAACATCCGCCGCCTGTACCACCTGTTGTCGGTGTAGGTGAACCGCCTGTATTATAACCACCGGCTGGTCTGTAACCGCCGGAAGGTCTGTAACCACCGGAAGGTCTGTAACCGCCAGAAGGTCTGTAGCCACCTGAAGGACGGGAACTTCCACCTGAAGGGCGGAAACTTCCGCTTGAAGGACGGGAACTACCCCTTCCACTTGAACCACTGCTTGATCTGCCGACGCCTCCGAAACCACCGGAAGAACGTCCGCCACTGAAACCACCGGAGGAATGACCTCCGCCACCGCCTCTACCCATAGCGTATATCTCCTTTTCTTATCGTAATTTCAATATGCGGGAATCTACAATCCCATTATATGAGAATTCACAATCCCAATATGCGGGAATTCATAATCCAAATATACGGGGATTTATAATCCCGGGATCTGAGAATCCGCATATTCAATCTGCAAGAATTATTCCCCGTATTTTGCCTGAAGGGCATCCAGTTCGTCATCAACTGATACAGGTTCTTCAGACTTCAGCT
>JAKSRN010000245.1 GCA_024403585.1 Lachnospiraceae bacterium
ATTATACACCAGAACTCCCCTACACAGAATAGCATCTTGCCCATATTGTTATAGAATCCTTCCGGCAAAAAGAGTATACTCTTTGTATACCATACCGAAAGGAGAGCTAACAATGAGCTTAATCAAAGGAACACACCACGTTGCATTAAAATGCAAATCCGCTGAAGAATTCGAGAAAACTATTCTCTTTTACACAAAAGTATTAGGCCTTGAGATCATTCGTTCCTGGGGAGAGGGTGACGATGCAGGTATCATGCTGAACACAGGAAACAGCATTCTTGAGATCTTTGCTGCCGGAAAAGTCAGCGATTCCACAGGATCCGTTCATCATTTCGCACTGGCTACTGACGATGTAGATGCATGCGTTGCTGCAGTTCGTGAGGCTGGATATCCAATCACAACAGAACCGGAAGATATTGTAATCCCATCTACACCTGGAATGCCGGCTAGAATTGCATTCTGCATCGGACCTGTTGGCGAAGAGATCGAGTTCTTCACCGAGAAATAATCCACCGACAACCAACCTATACCGGATGTGTTTTCTTGCTATCCGGCGAAAAATCTTTTTTAGACAGTAAAACAGCATGCCGTTTGATCGACGCACGGCATGCTGTTTTCTCATCATTTAGGCATATAGGCAATGACCAGTGTTCCATAAGAAAAGTTAGCCAACTGCACCTCGCTTTTACCCAGTTTCCAGATCTTCATATCTCCTGTATCCTGAGAACAATCGCCAAACTCAGCTGTAAGGATCTCTGCGTACTGACTCATGATTTCTTCATTCTTGAAGGTATTCTCATCAAAGTCCAGATATACAAAAACTCCATCCAGTTTTTCCTCTTTAAAGGAACACTCGATTCTTGCTTTTACACCATCAACTCCGCGATAGTTTTCCACTTCCAGCTGGAGTTTGGATCCGTCAGCATTTTCACCAGGCTCGATCCCTTCTTTTTCTGTAAGGAGTGTTTTCACATCCTCTTTTGCAGTTCCCCATTCAATCTCATCAAAGTATCCGCTGACCTTATTGCCGCAGGCACAAAACAACAGTGCACAGACTGACATGATCAGAAACAGCTTAATAGTTTTCATCATATTTTTCATTATATTTCACCTCATTTTCTACTTCATACCACTGTTCATCATCAGGTTCCTGATACCGTGGTGTCTCTTCGTAGCCTCTATCAATTCTGTCATATTGTCCTCTTCTTCGTGGCTCCCAGGATGACCTGTATTCTGTCATCGTTCTGTTCTTTCTCCTGAGCTTTTCTTTTCTGCGTTCCTCCAGATATTCTGAGATCAGACAGAATGGCGAAGCAAGGAGCAGACCTGCAAACCCACCGACAATATAAACAAACATATCATCCAGTGCTGTGAAGCCTTTTGCAAACACATACTGGGCTACCTCAATCCCTGTTGCAGCAATGACCACCAGGAACACGTTCACGATCGCATATCCTTTTCCGCTGACTTTCCTTAAGAATATACCAAAAGGAACAAAAAAGAGGCAGTTGATCAACGTGATCAGAACTCTGGTTTCATGAAAACCAGTATCCGTAAGATAGTCGGATATCGAAAAGACCCGGACTCCCCGACCTGTCTCTCTGTTGACAATAAAAAGCAGAATCAATACGCCTATATACGAAAGCAGGGTTACGATATTAATCATCTTCTTAGCCATCCCATGAAAAGAGATGGATAAAAGAAAGCAGATGAACACTACGATCAAAAGCAGAATTGCATAATTTCCCCATTTGTTGCTGAAGAGATACCGGTTCAGATAATCTTCCAGCTTGTACCATTGGCTGTCATTCGTCAGAAACTGAAAAGGTCTGTTAAATATAATAAACTCTTTCAAGTACGCACCTCCTGACTTGATGTTTCTATCTATCATACAGTCCAACTTATTTTTGTCAAGTATTCTTTTTTATCGATCATTTCGATCATGAATATCTTTTTTCCTCCATTTCTGCAAAAAGTAACAACATGCAGACAATCTTTCATTCCTTTGTGAAAAATGCCTTCAGCTGTGCTATGATAAAAAAAGTAAAAATCACACTAAAGAAGAGGGAAAAATATGAAACAAAAACACTTTGACTTCAGCTCCGCTTTTTTCCGGTCAACGCTGACCCTGATGGCTCCCATCATTCTTCAGCAGCTGATCACCAGGGGCGTTAACTTTCTCGACAATATCATGATCGGTGGACTTGGCGAGCATGTCATCTCGGCTGCTTCCTTTGCCAATTCCTACTATTCGATCTTCCAGTTCATCTGTATGGGACTTGGATCCGGTGCCATTGTTCTTTCTTCTCAGTTCTGGGGTCAGAAAGACAGAAAAGCCCTGAAAGAATCTTCTGCCATCGCCATGCAGGTAACGCTGGCCATCAGTGCCGTTTTCTCACTGGCATCCTTACTCTTCCCTGGATTCATTCTTGGACTGTATACCAATCAGCCGGCAGTCGTTGAAGCCGGTATCACTTACATGCGTCTTCTGGGAATTACCTTCTTCCTGTCCGGTCTTTCTTCCACAGCAACCTATATGCTTCGAAGCACCGGTCAGGTAAACATCCCGCTGATTGGTTCCGGTGGTGCATTCTTCATCAACATTTTCTTCAACTGGGTATTTATCTTCGGAAAACTGGGTGCTCCAAGACTTGGACTTACAGGAGCTGCCATTGGAACCATCCTTGCCCGTCTCTTTGAATTTGTTGTAGTATTCGGATACTTCGCAGTAAAAGATCAGAATCTGAATTTCCGTATGGCAGACTTTTTATCCACAGGAAGCAAGCTCTGGAAGCAGTATATCCACTTTGCAGTTCCTGTTCTGATCAGTGATACACTTCTTGGCGTCAGCCTCTCCGTTGTCAGTGGTATCACAGGACATGTAAGTGCAGAGATGTCTGCTGCCAGTGCTATGGTTACTTCTGTAGTCCAGCTGCTTACCGTAGTTAACATCGGTATGGCCGGCGCATCTGCCATCGTAGTAGGTAACAGCATCGGAAAAGAGCAGATCCGTGAAGCAAAAAATCAGGGAAATACCTACATTATCCTGTCAATTATTGCAGGTTTGATCCTGATTCCTATCCTGATCCTTATGGAGGCCCCTTACAATGCTCTTTATGCAGTATCTGAGGAAACTCTTGTGATCGCACATAAGATGTTCTTCTGTAACTGTCTGACCATTCCGCTTCAGACTATGGCTTATGTAATCTCCAAAGGAATCCTTCGCGGTGGCGGTGATACCCGCTTCCTGCTGATTGCTGATTCTTCCATGGTTTGGCTGGTATCCATTCCTTTAGGCTATCTCGCTGCTATGGTCTGGCATCTGGATCCATTCTGGATCTACTTCCTCCTTCGTGTGGAATTCCCACTGAAGGGTCTGATCTGCCTTTGCCGTTATCTTACCGGCAAATGGATCACCGTTATCAAAGCATGACAGCAAAAAAAGAGGAAGGTCAATGGAGTCTCTACAGATTCTCCAATGAACTTCCTCTTTTTCATCTCATTAGAATAGTACCAGCTTGTACATTCTGTCTGCATTTGCAAAACCGCTTTTGCAGAATCGCAACAAGAGAATTACTTCTATAGAAT
>JAKSRN010000246.1 GCA_024403585.1 Lachnospiraceae bacterium
ATCGTTTCAAGATACGGAAAGAATGAGCGATTTCTGATTCCGATCATGCAGGATATTCAGGAGGTATATCGTTACATTCCGGGAGAACTCCTGACCTATGTGGCAGAACAGATTGGAGTTACAAGAGCAAGAGCATTCTCTGTTGCGACTTTTTATGAAAACTTTTCTTTCGAACCAAAGGGAAAATTTGTCATTAAGGTATGTGACGGAACTGCATGTCATGTTCGTAAATCCATTCCTGTTAAGGAAGAGATCATGAAGATCTTAGGTCTGACTGAGGGAAAGAATACCACAGAGGATATGCTTTTCACTGTTGAGACCGTATCCTGTCTTGGTGCCTGCGGATTAGCACCAACAATGATGGTGAATGAAGATGTTCATCCAAACATGACCCCTAAAAAGGCAGATGAACTGATCGAAAAACTGAAAGGAGGAGAAGAGGTATGATTACCGGTAAAGAAGCACTGCAGGCTGTAAGAGCCGATGCGCAGAAAGAGATGGCTTCCTATGACTGTCGAATCCTTGTTTGTTCCGGTACAGGATGTATCGCGACAGGATCTGACAAGATCTATGCGAAGTTTGTTGAGATCTGTAAAGATCAGCCAGGAATTGCCCTTGAGTTTGCTCCTCATGACGGTGAGAAAAAAGCCGGTGTTAAGAAAACCGGCTGCCAGGGTGTCTGTGAGTTAGGACCTCTGGTTCGTATTCAGAAGGGTGATAAAACTGTACAGTATACAAAGGTACAGATCGATGACTGCGAAGAAATCTTTAAAGAGACTGTTGCAGGAGACGGAATCGTAGAGCGTCTTCTTTACAAACAGAATGATGTTGCATATGTTGCTCCGGAGGAAATCCCATTTATCGCAAAACAGACCAGAGTTGCGCTGGAGAACTGTGGCAAGGTAGATGCTGAATCCCTCTCTGAGTACATTGCAGCAGGCGGTTTCTCTGCATTTGAAAAAGCTCTGTTTACAATGTCAACAGATGATGTTGTTGCAGAGATTGACCAATCCGGACTTCGTGGACGTGGCGGTGGTGGTTTCCCTGCCGGAACAAAATGGAAACAGGTCGCTGCTCAGAAGGAAAAAGACCGTTATGTTGTATGTAACGGTGATGAGGGTGACCCGGGTGCATTCATGGATGGTTCCGTAATGGAAGGTGATCCATACCGTCTGATCGAGGGTATGATGATTGCTGCTTATGCTGTATCTGCGGCAAATGGCTACATCTACGTTCGTGCTGAGTATCCTAACTCCGTAAGAAGACTGCGTCATGCAATTGCTGAGCTGGAGAAAGCAGGTCTTCTTGGCGACAACATTCTTGGAAGCGGCTTTAACTTCAAGATGCATATCAACCGTGGTGCAGGTGCTTTTGTATGTGGTGAGGGTTCTGCTCTTACAGCATCCATCGAAGGAAAACGAGGAATGCCTCGTGTTAAACCACCTCGTACCGTTGAAAAAGGTCTGTTTGCAAAACCAACTGTTCTGAACAACGTTGAGACTTATGCAAACGTTCCGAATATCGTACTGAAGGGTGCCACCTGGTATCGTTCCATCGGAACAGCAGGAAGCCCTGGAACCAAGACCTTCTCCCTGACAGGTGCTATTCAGAACACAGGTCTGATCGAGGTACCAATGGGAACTACACTCCGTGAGATCATCTTTGATATCGGCGGCGGTCTGAAATCCGGCGGTAGCTTCAAGGCAGTTCAGATCGGTGGTCCATCCGGCGGCTGTCTGACAGAGGAGCACCTGGATGTTCCGCTTGACTTTGACAATGTGAAAAAATACGGCGCTATCGTTGGATCCGGCGGTCTCGTTGTTATGGACGAGGGAACCTGTATGGTTGACGTAGCAAAATTCTTCATGGGCTTCACCCAGAGAGAATCCTGCGGAAAATGCGGCCCTTGCCGAATCGGTACCAAACGTATGCTGGAGATCCTGGAGAAGATCACATCCGGTAACGGTGAGCTTTCTGATCTGGATAAACTGGAGGAGATCGGAAACTTTGTTAAGACACGTTCTCTGTGCGGTCTTGGCAAGAGTGCACCGCTCCCTGTCCTCAGTACTCTGAAAAACTTCAGACATGAGTATCTGGAGCATATCAACGAGAACAAGTGTAAAGCACATGTCTGTCAGGCAATGAAGACCTATGTGATCGATGCTGAGGCTTGTAAAGGATGTACCAAGTGTGCAAGAAACTGTCCGGTTGAGGCAATCACAGGCGAGAAGAAGAAACCACATGAGATTGATACAGCGAAATGTATCAAGTGCGGAACCTGTATGGAGAATTGCCCGTTCGGCGCAATCTCAGTTCAGTAGGAGGTGCTGGAATGATTCATTTAACAATAGATGGAATAGCCGTTGAGGTTGAGAAGGGGACGACGGTCCTGCAGGCTGCAAGACAGGCTGGAATCAAGATCCCTACCCTTTGCTATCTGGAGGATGTGCTTCCGGATGGCTCCTGCCGTATCTGTGTCGTTGAGATCGAAAACAGCAGAGGCAGAAAGAGTCTCGACACCGCATGTACAGCAATCTGCGGTGAGGGCGATGTTGTAAATACAATGAGTGAGGCAGTCGTAGATTCCAGAAGAAAAACATTGGATCTGCTGCTCTCTGACCATAATAATGACTGTTTTGCCTGCCGTGCTAACGGAGACTGCCGATTCCAGGATCTCTGCTATGAGTATGGCGTTGCAAAAACAAGCTATCCGGGTGAGATGAACAAGAGTGAGATCGATGATTCCAACAAGTTCTTCACCTACGATCCTTCCAAATGTATTCTCTGCCACAGATGTGTAAACACCTGTCATGAGATTGTTGGCCGTGGTGCCATTGATACCATGAACCGTGGTTTCCAGTCTGTGATCGGAGCTCCGTTTGATACAGCCTGGGGAGACAGTGACTGTGAGTCCTGCGGTAACTGTGTTCAGGCATGTCCGACAGGTGCCCTGACCATGAAGAGAAGAAAAAATTATCGTCCGTACCAGATTGAGAAGAAGGTTCTGACTACCTGTCCGCACTGTGCTACAGGCTGCCAGTACTATCTGATCGTAAAAGACGGAAAGATTGTTGATACAGAGGCTGCCAACGGACCATCAAACAAGGGTCTCCTCTGCGTAAAAGGCCGCAGCGGAAGCTTTGACTTCGTTCATCATCCATCCCGTATCAAATATCCTCTGATCAAGAACAAAGAGACCGGTGAGTTTGAGAGAGCATCCTGGGATGAGGCTCTGGATCTGGTTGCATCCAAATTCATGGAGATCAAGAAAAAATACGGTTCTGATTCTCTGGCTGGATTTGCATGTTCCCGTTCTCCTAACGAGGATATCTACATGGTTCAGAAGATGGTTCGTACCTGCTTCGGTACAAACTCTACAGATAACTGTGCCCGTGTATGTCATTCCGCATCCGTAGCAGGTCTTGCTATGACCCTGGGCTCCGGTGCCATGACAAACCCAATCGCTGATATTACTAAAAATGCTGACATGATCATGCTGGTAGGATCTAACCCTGAGGAAGCACATCCTGTAGTAGGTATGCAGATCCG
>JAKSRN010000247.1 GCA_024403585.1 Lachnospiraceae bacterium
ACTTCTCCCACATCTGTAACTCCTGCCTCTTCCAGCACCTCTTTGGACCAGTAAACCTCCTCGTAACTGCATCCTTCGCCCTTGACGATCCTGCTCCAGCAAGGATCTGCCATGGTGCCATTAAGCGTCACGTCTTCCAGTGAGAACATAAGATCCGAACCGTTTTTGTTCTTCAGAAAGACTTTCCAGATATATCCATCGGAAGTCATACTTGTTTCTGTAAGAACTACCTGTGCATCATCGTTATCCATAAAGACGGTGTCTGTATCCGCTGCTTCTCTTTCATAAACCGGATAATAGTCACTCTCATATGGGTGAATTGTAAATTTATCTTCGAATACCGGCTCGCTTAAGAAATCGCCCGGGACCGTAATTCTTGTATAGAGATCCAGAGTTCTGACTTCTCCGCATCCTCCTTTTTCCAGCAGATTCAGGACTTCTTTATCAAGAATGATCTCTGTATCTTTACTCTCGCCCGGCTGCAGTTCCTCTGTAAAATAAAGGCCACAGTTCAGTCCATTGGCATAAACAGGTTCGAATATAACCTGATAGGTGACGTCGGAGGAGGCATTTGCCGCAGAGGCTGTAAGGGAAAATTTCTTTCCTTCCTGAATTTCAGGTTCCTGAAAACTGACGGTAACATCGTCTGTTTTCACATCGGACAGGTCATACACCATCTGCTCTTCGGAGATTTCTCCACTCTCTACTGCCTGGTCAAATTCATCTTCTGTGTAATCCATAGCAGGCTGTGACTCTGTCTGCGTCTCCGGCTCTGCCTTCTGTTTGCCGCATCCTGCGACAGCAAGGGATAGCATAAGAGCGACCGCAAGCGGTCTTCCTGCCTTAGTGATCCATTTCTTTTTCATATACTTTTCATCCTCGTCTTTCAATTCCGATCTGCATTCCATTTTTCCACAACACCAAAACCGATGGGATACGGTCCGGTGTGAACCCCGATCGTCGCTCCGATCTGTCCGATCTCTACGTCCTGATCAAATCCGGGCCATTCTTTGGCAAATGCCTCCTTCAGCATTCCCAGCATCACATCTCCTTCCCCGATGTCATATCCATGACCTACGATGAAGGTAAAGCGATTTGGATCATTGCCATTCTCTTTGACATAATTCACCAGCATCTGCAGTGCCTTCTTTCTGGCCTGCTTTCTTCCTCTTGCAAGACCGGCAGATTCCAGCTGACCTCCTGTCAGAGGTTTTCCTTGGCAAATCTGTCGACTCTATCTATTATACAAAAAATCGTTGGTTCTGTCGATGTGTCGTGCATGCTCGATTTATTATCATTTTCTATATATCTATTGGATACATTTATAATTCGTATTGGCTCTATCATCCACTTATC
This sequence comes from Lachnospiraceae bacterium, assembly GCA_024403585.1. Taxonomy (GTDB): domain Bacteria; phylum Bacillota; class Clostridia; order Lachnospirales; family Lachnospiraceae; genus JAKSRN01. Next base: position 1,357 of record JAKSRN010000247.1, read on the forward strand.
TTTATACTATAAGCATATGGCAATGCCAGAATATGAACGAACGGAGAAGAATAGAATGGCTAATTACAGAGAAATGTGGGAAACACTTGGTATGGATCTGGAGACACATGATCAGCTTTGTGCTGTACTCCCAACTGCTTTTGGTGACACTTATCTTTCACAGGAAAACCGTCCTGCAGGCATGGATTTCTGGGACATGGTTGTTGCAGACATCCACGGTATCCGTCCTGCAGAGCTGATCGAAGCTCAGAAAAAAGGTCAGAAAGTATTCGGTACTTTCTGTGTATATGTTCCTGATGAAGTTGTAATCGCAGCTAATGGTATCGTTACCGGACTTTGCGGCGGATCTCAGTTCTGGGTTCCATCCGGTGAGGAAGTACTTCCAAAGAGCACCTGTGCTCTGATCAAAGCTTCCGTTGGTGCAAGACTGGGCCGTACCTGCCCATTCTTCAGAATCGCTGATATGTATGTTGGTGAGACCACATGCGACGGTAAAAAGAAAGCATGGGAAATCCTTGGCAAAGATGTACCTATGCACATCATGGATATGCCTCAGATGAAACGTGAGAAAGACATCGCTAAATGGGCTGAGGAGATCAAGGACTTTGCAGCTGTTGTTGAGGAGTTTACCGGCAATAAGATCACTCCTGAGAAACTGAACGACGCGATCAAACTGATCAATGAGAAACGTAAAGCTCTTGCAAGAGTTTATGAGGCTCGTAAGGCTGACAAGCTTCCGATCAGCGGTAAAGATGTGCTTCTGATCTCTCAGATTGCATTCTTTGATGATCCTGCTCGTTGTGCACAGATGTGCAATGCACTGGCAGATGAGTTAGAGCAGAGAATCGCTGACGGTGTATCTGTATTCAAAGAAGGTACAAAGAGAATCATGATCACAGGTACTCCAATGGCAATCCCGAACTGGAAACTGCATCACATCATCGAGACCAGCGGTGCTGCTGTTGTATGTGAAGAGACCTGTACAGGTACCCGTTATTTCGAAAAACTTGTTGACGACAGCAAAGAGACACTGGATGACCAGTATCGTGCTATTGCTGAGCGCTACATGGGCATCAACTGTGCATGCTTCACACCTAACACAGGTCGTGTGGATGATATTCTCCGTCTTGCAAAAGAATACAAGGTTGACGGTGTCATCGATGTGAACCTGAAATTCTGCTGTCTCTATGACACAGAGGGTTACACAGTAGAAGAAGCACTGAAAGCAAACGGCATCCCTGTTCTTGGAATCGAGACAGATTACACAGATTCAGATGCAGAGCAGCTTCGTACACGTATCGAGGCATTTGTTGAGATGCTTGGTTAATCCCATGGCAGACGAAAAGCTTAATTATTACATTCTTTTTCAGACCTATACGGATGGAATGGCTCTGCAGAGCCTGTTCCGAAAAGCAAACATTCCATCAAGAATTGCTCCGGCTCCCCGCTCTATACAGGGGGAGCTGGGCTGCGGTATGTCCATCCTTCTGAAGGAAGAGTATGTTGAGGCTGCGAAAGCCTGCATTCAGGAGCATCAGGCTGCTTACCACGATATTGTGGCCCTGCCCTGCCAGATCAATCCGAAAAGGGATAAATATTGTTAAGGGGGTTTTGACTTATGAATTACGTTGGAATAGACATCGGATCCACCTGTGCCAAAACCCTTGTCCTGGATTCTGACCGAAAGATTATCTACCAGTCTCTTCTGCCGACGGGCTGGAGCAGTATCGATACCGCAGAAAAAATCCGCCAGGAACTCGAAGCACAGGGCTTTAGTCAGGAGAACTGCCGTTTTGTAGCCACCGGCTACGGCAGAGTTTCTGTTCCTTATGCTCAGAAAACCATAACGGAGATCACCTGCCACGGACTGGGTGCTGCCTATCTCTTTAACGACACAGATTTTGCAGTCATAGACATCGGTGGTCAGGACACCAAGATCATTCTTGTGGAAGGCGGCATGGTGAAGGACTTTGTCATGAATGATAAGTGCTCAGCCGGAACAGGAAGATTCCTTGAAATCATGGCCAATACCATGGCTCTTCGCCCGGATGAACTCTGCGAGCTTGCCAGACAGGGAAAAGATGTGAAGATCAGTTCAATGTGTACCGTATTTGCGGAGTCAGAGGTGATCAGTCTGATCGGTCGCGGAGAAAGCAAAGAGAATATCGCCTACGGTGT
>JAKSRN010000248.1 GCA_024403585.1 Lachnospiraceae bacterium
AGTAAAATGGGTTGAGATTTTTCAACCTCAACCCAGTGCTTACTAAAAAATTTAAAATTACATACCGTATTTTTTGTTGAATTTCTCGATACGTCCGCGAGCTGTTGTAGCTTTCTGCTGTCCTGTGTAGAATGGATGGCATTTGGAACAGATCTCAACGTGGATATCTTTTTTTGTGGAACCAGTTGTGAATGTGTTTCCACAGTTGCAGGTTACGGTTGCCTGATAATAATTAGGATGGATTCCTTCTCTCATTACTTACACCTCGTTTTCAATAATAATATTTTTTGATAGTTTGATAACTGCCTTTCGTACCGTAGTCCTCGCTTTTGCAACAACTGCAACAGGCAGTTTCTCCGACTACATACTGTTTTAAATAATCAACGGCTTATGCATTATATCATGCTGATTCCTGAAATGCAATAGGTTAAACAATTTTTTGTTTTTTCAATTGTTCCACCAGTTCTGCGTTATTTCTGGATCTTGCGAACATGTTCAGGATGTTCTCTGCTGCTTCTTCCGCCTTCATTCCGTTAAGAGCTTTTCGCATGTTGTTGACCGCTTCCAGCTCGTCCGCGTTCAGGAGAAGATCTTCTCTTCTGGTTCCGGATTTTGCAATGTCAATGGCAGGGAATACTCTTCTCTCCTGGAGTTTTCGGTTCAGGACCAGCTCCATGTTACCGGTTCCCTTGAACTCCTCGTATACCACATCGTCCATCTTGCTTCCTGTTTCCACCAGGGCTGTGGCAAGGATGGTCAGACTGCCGCCCTCACGCATGTTGCGGGCTGCACCGAAAAATCTTTTTGGCATATGCAGAGCAGCCGGATCCAGACCACCGGAAAGGGTACGTCCGCTTGGGGAAACAACCTGGTTGTTTGCTCTTGTAAGACGGGTGATACTGTCGATGAGGATCACAACATCCTGTTTCATCTCTACCAGACGTTTTGCACGCTCGATCGTCATCTCCGATACCTTCTTATGATGCTCAGGAAGCTCATCAAAGGTAGAATGGATCACCTCCACATTCGGTCCCTGAACAGTTTCCTTCATATCGGTTACCTCCTCAGGACGCTCGTCGATCAGCAGAATGATCAGATGCATCTCCGGATTGTTTTTCAGAATGGATTTTGCCACATCCTTCAGGAGGGTGGTCTTTCCAGCCTTCGGTGGTGATACGATCATACCTCTCTGTCCCTTACCGATCGGGCTTACCAGGTCCACGATACGCATAGCCATGCTGCCACCGGCTCTCTCCAGACGGATTCTCTTGTTTGGAAAGATGGGGGTCATATTCTCAAAGTTCATACGGCGCTGGCAAAGATATGGCTGGAATCCGTTGATACTGATGACACGGATCAGAGCAGCATTCTTATCCTTCTCCCCTCTTACCTTAATGGTTCCCTTCAGGAAGTCACCGGTTTTCATACGGAACTTTCTGATCTGGGACGGGCTTACGTAGACATCTTCGCTGCCAGTAAGGAAGTTTGCAGAACGAATGAAACCAAAGCCACCTTCTTCCATTACTTCCAGAAGACCGCTCACTTCAATGCCACTGTCCAGGGCACGAAGGTCCGGTTTGATCTCGTCTATCTTCTCTTCCTCTGCTTCTTCCTGCATCATCTCGGAAGCGGCAGATTTTTCCGGCTCCTTTGCAGTTGCAGAGGACTGCTGCTTTCCATGTCCCCTTACCGTATCTCTGGCTCTTACCGGATTTTCAGTTGCAGCTGTATCTGCCTCTCCTGCTTCCAATCGGGCATCCTCATCCAGCATGCGCTGTACCAGATCCTCTTTTTTAAGGGCAGAGGTTCCTCTTAATTTTCTAACCTTAGCAATCTGTCTCAACTCGCTTAACGGAAGAGACTCATATTGTTCTCTAGTCATAAACATTCCTTTCGTATACCAAAAAACAGACTGCAGCAAAACAAGCAGTCCAAAAAAGGATTTACTTTCATTCAATTCAAATAAATCGGGGATTTTTAAATAGAAAAGATGATCCTTTCCGCCAAGAAGGAAAGGTTCTGCACTCATAATGAACATTTTTTTTAATAAAGTCAAGATTTTTCGCCGAAAAGTGCTATACTTTCTTCTGAAGTTAAAAGACCGGGGCAGACCGGTCACAAAAATACTATATATAGAAGGGTTGGATTTGTTATGAACACACAGACAAGACAGAAAATCATGTCCAGAACCTCTATCATAGGAATTCTGGTGAATCTGGCAATTGCCGCTGCCAAGATCCTTCTTGGATTGGGCGTATCTTCGTTAGCCATCATTTCTGAAGGAATCAACAATGCAACCGATGCTTTATCTGCTGTGCTGACTCTGGTTGGTACAAAACTTTCAGGAAAGCATCCGGATGAAAAACATCCATTCGGTTACGGCCGAATCGAATATCTGACAGGAATGGTGGTAGGTGTCATCATTCTCTATGCCGGAATCAGCATGTTCCGGGAATCTCTCGGTGGTATCCTCCATCCGACAGCTTTATCTGTCGATGTGATCTCCATCCTGATCATCGCAGGAACAGCCGTAGTCAAATTTCTCCTTGGCCTCTACACCATTAAGATGGGTAAAAGCGTGAACTCCGACACACTGATCGCAGTTGGAGAAGACAGCCGTAATGACTCATTTATCTCCGTCGTTACCATTATTACCTCCATCATCTATCTGGTTGGCCATATTTCTCTGGATGCCTACGCCGGTGTATTGTTCTCCTTCATCGTTCTGAAGAGCGGTTTTGAGGCACTGAAGAATACTTCTTCTGATATCATCGGTTCTGCCGGAAACGAAGAACTGGCAGCCCAGATCTACAAGGAAGTCCGCGCCACCCCTGGTATTGTCAATGCTGCCGATATGATGCTGCACAACTATGGTCCGGAACGTTACTCCGGTTCTGTCAATGTAGAGATCGACCACAAGGAAACGGTTGGTTCAGTATATGAAGTGCTCCATGAACTGCAGCTGCGTATCATGCATGAATACAATGTCACCATGGTATTTGGTATCTATGCCATCGACAGAGATACACCGGAATACAAGGAGATGAGAAAGGTGATCCTGGATTATGTAAAACCAAAGGAGCATATCAAATCCATCCACGCACTCTTCTTAAGCAAGGAAACCAATACCATCTATGTGGACTTCATCGTAGACTATAAACTGAAGGATTGGGATGCGGAGCGTGAAGAATTCACAGCTTATATGAAAAAGCATTATCCGGATCAGGAGCTGGGCCTGACCATAGAAACTGAATTTGTATAACGAGTAAAATGCACTCTGCGAGTTTCGCTCGTTTGCGAGCAGTCGCCAAATCCGCGAGGACGCGACCTGGCTCGTTGCCTTTACGAAAAAAGTCACCGATTAGTACCTGTCCCTAATCGGTGACTTTTTTATGCGGATAACAGGACTTGAACCTGCACGTCATGGGACACCAGAACCTAAATCTGGCGCGTCTGCCAATTCCGCCATATCCGCAAATCACTTTGTAATAGTACCATGTATTTCTGTTACATGCAACAAAGGAATTTTTC
>JAKSRN010000249.1 GCA_024403585.1 Lachnospiraceae bacterium
ATAAGGAGGAATCACAGGATGACCATCCTTGACCAGTTAGCTGACTACGCCAAGATCCGCGTGGCAGAAGCAAAGAAAAACATTTCTGCTGAGGAGATGAAAGCAAAAGCCTTAAGTCTTCCGAAGGGAAATTTCGAATTTGAGAAAGCACTTGCAGGAGAGGATATCGCCTTTATCTGTGAGTGCAAGAAGGCATCTCCATCCAAAGGGCTGATCGCACCGGATTTCCCTTATCTGGAGATCGCCAAAGCATATGAAGCAGCAGGTGCCAACTGCATCTCCGTTCTCACCGAGCCAAAATGGTTCCTGGGCGCAGATTCCTATCTGCAGGAGATCGCAGCAGCAGTAACTATTCCCTGCATCAGAAAAGACTTTACCGTTGATTACTATATGATCTACGAGGCAAAGGTTCTTGGAGCAAAAGCAGTTCTTCTCATCTGTTCCATCCTTACTGAGGAGCAGGTCAAAGACTACATCGGAGTGTGTGACAGCTTAGGCTTGAGTGCTCTGGTGGAAGCCCACGACGAAGCAGAGGTGGAGATGGCTGTCAGAGCCGGAGCCCGCATCATCGGCGTAAACAACCGAAACCTGAAAGACTTCTCAGTGGATACAGAAAACAGCAGAAAGCTCCGTGCCATGATTCCAAAGGGCGTCATCTTCGTATCAGAGAGTGGAGTAAAATCAAAGGAAGATGTGGCAGCACTCAGGGCGATCGGATCCGATGCCGTACTGATTGGTGAGACCCTGATGCGAGCAGCTGATAAGAAGGCAAAGCTGGACGAACTTCGATCTATTCAGTAGAATAAATGGCGGACCGCTTCTGAACAGTAAGTGAAAGAGCAGACCGCTGAACTGTAAGTGAAACGGCAGAACATTTCAATACAGTCAGATAAACAGCAGTCTATCTGACATATGAAGAATACATAAAACAGAAAAGGAGACGAAGCTTTGACAGCAATTAAACTATGCGGGTTGACAAGACCCTGCGATATCGATAAAGTGAATGCATTGCAGCCTGACTACATCGGCTTTGTCTTCTGGGAGAGAAGCAAGCGCAACATCAGCCGGGAAACAGCGCAGGCTCTGAAAAAACAGCTGGATCCATCCATCAAGGCCGTGGGCGTTTTCGTGGATCCCGACATTGACTTTGTGGCAGGTCTTCTGAAAGATAACATCATTGATGCAGCCCAGCTGCACGGGAAAGAAGACGAAGACTATATCAGCAGACTCCGGGCTCTTGCACCGGGAAAGATGATCATCAAAGCCTACAAGGTACGCAGCACCGAAGATGTAGCCCTTGCAAATGCCAGCTCCGCCGACTATGTTCTCTTGGATTCAGGAACAGGCAGCGGGAAAGCATTTGACTGGAGTCTGATCCGGGAGATCAGCCGCCCGTATTTTCTGGCAGGCGGACTTGGAGTTGACAATGTGGCCCAGGCAGTTGCAGACCTGCAGCCTTTCGCTGTTGACGTCAGTTCCGGCATCGAGACAGAAGGCCTGAAGGATCCTGAAAAGATGGAACGATTCGTGACAGAAGTCAGACTTACACGATAAAGAAAGAGGAGAGAGACATGACAAATCAGAACGGAAGATTTGGTATTCACGGTGGACAGTACATTCCTGAGACACTGATGAATGCAGTAATTGAGCTTGAAAAAGCATACAATCACTACAAAAATGATCCGGAATTCAATAGAGAGCTGGAAGAGTTATTCAACGAGTATGCTGGTAGACCATCCAGACTTTACTATGCAGAGAAGATGACAAAGGATCTTGGCGGAGCTAAGATCTACCTGAAACGTGAGGATCTGAACCATACAGGTGCTCATAAAGTAAACAACGTACTGGGACAGGCTCTTCTGGCAAAGAAGATGGGCAAGACCAGACTCATCGCTGAGACAGGTGCAGGCCAGCACGGTGTTGCTACCGCAACTGCAGCAGCTCTGATGGGCATGGAGTGCGTTGTATTCATGGGCAAAGAGGATACAGAGCGTCAGGCTCTGAACGTATACCGTATGCGTCTTCTGGGAGCAGAGGTTATTCCTGTAACTTCCGGAACCGCTACACTGAAGGATGCGGTTTCCGAGGCAATGCGTGAGTGGACATCCAGAATCGATGACACCCACTACTGTCTGGGTTCTGTAATGGGACCACACCCATTCCCAACAATCGTACGTGACTTCCAGGCTGTTATCTCTAAAGAGATCAAAGAGCAGATCCTGGAGAAAGAAGGAAGACTTCCGGATGCAGTGATTGCCTGCGTAGGCGGCGGTTCCAATGCCATCGGAACCTTCTACAACTTCATCGAGGATAAAGATGTAAAACTCATCGGTTGTGAGGCAGCTGGAAGAGGAATTGATACCTTCGAGACTGCAGCAACTGTTAATACAGGAAGACTTGGTATCTTCCATGGAATGAAATCCTACTTCTGTCAGGATGAGTACGGACAGATCGCTCCGGTTTACTCCATCTCCGCAGGACTGGACTACCCAGGTATCGGACCTGAGCATGCGCACCTGCATGACATCGGCCGTGCACAGTATGTGCCTGTTACAGACGACGAAGCGGTAAATGCCTTCGAATATCTCGCTAAGACCGAAGGTATCATCCCGGCAATCGAGTCAGCACATGCTGTTGCATACGCACAGAAACTGGCACCAACCATGGACAAGGATCAGATTATCGTAATCACAATCTCCGGAAGAGGAGACAAGGACTGTGCAGCAATCGCACGTTACAGAGGGGAGGATATCCATGAGTAAGATCAGAGAAGCATTCCAGAATGGAAAGGCATTTATCCCATTTATTACCTGTGGTGATCCGGATCTGGAGACCACGAAGGCAGCAGTGATCGAGATGGTGAAAAACGGCGCAGACCTGATCGAGCTTGGAATCCCATTCTCAGATCCGACTGCAGAAGGTCCTGTTATTCAGGGTGCTAACATCCGTGCTCTGGCAGGCGGTGTTACTACAGATAAAGTATTTGACCTGGTAAGAGACCTTCGGGGGGAAGTGACTGTACCTATGGTTTTCATGACCTATGCAAACGTTGTATTCTCCTACGGCGCTGAGAGATTCATCTCCACCTGCCAGGAGGTTGGCATCGACGGACTGATCCTGCCGGATCTTCCATACGAGGAGAAAGAGGAGTTCCAGCCAATCTGTACAAAATACGATGTAGACCTGATCTCCCTGATCGCTCCGACATCCGAGAATAGAATCGCCATGATTGCAAAAGAGGCAGAGGGCTTTATCTACCTGGTATCCAGCCTTGGAGTTACAGGAACAAGAACAGAGATCAAGACAGATCTGGCTTCCATCGCAGAGGTAGTTCGTGCCAACACAGACGTGCCATGTGCGATCGGATTTGGTATCTCAACACCTGAGCAGGCTGCTAAGATGGCTGCAATCTCTGATGGTGCGATCGTAGGATCCGCAATCATCAAGATCCTGGCTAAATACGGCAAAGAGGCACCAAAATATGTGGGTGAGTATGTAAAATCCATGAAGGATGC
>JAKSRN010000025.1 GCA_024403585.1 Lachnospiraceae bacterium
ATTTACAGAAGGCATGAGATTCCACCTTTTTGGTACCAGTGCTTCCGGAGCAAACGTGGATCTGTATGCCACTACTGATAGTACCGGTGTTGCAACCTTCAAGGATGTGCTTATCGCTGGTGTTTCCGGCTATACCCTTGAGGAGGTAGATACTGCAATTCGTTATGTGATCCCTGAGGATCAGAATGTGACTGTTACCTGGAATGAGATGACAGGCTCTACAGTTACAAACATTCTGAAAAAGTTCAATGTGACTGTGTATAAGAGCGATGCTGAGACTGAGACTGCTCAGGGCGATGCAACTCTTGCCGGTGCTGTTTATGGCATCTACCAGGACGGCAGCTTAGTGGATACCTATACCACAGATGCAAACGGCAGCTTTACTACTGACTACTATGTTTGCGGTAATACCTGGACTATCCGTGAGATCACTCCTTCTGAGGGATATCTTGTAGATGAGAGAGAGTATCACATCGGTGCTGAACCGGAAAACTATGAGATTGAGCTTAATCAGGCTCCTTCCCTTAATTCCTATGAACAGGTGATCAAGGGAAACATTGCTATCATCAAGCATTCAGATGACGGCTCTACTCAGATTGAAACCCCTGAGGAGGGCGCTGCATTTGAAATCTACCTTGCTTCTGCAGGAAGCTATGATGCAGCCAAGGAGTCAGAGAGAGACATCCTGATCTGTGATGCAGACGGATTTGCTCAGTCCAAGGATCTTCCTTATGGCCAGTATACGGTTCATCAGACTGAAGGCTGGGACGAAACTGAGTTCATGAGAGACTTCACTGTGTTCATCAGTGAGAATGGAAAAACCTATAAATACCTCATCAACAATGCGCCTTATCAGGCTTACATCAAGGTCGTGAAGGCAGATGTAGAGACCGGAAGAACCATTCCTATGGCAGGCGCAGGCTTTGAAATCTATGATGCAAATGGCAGCAAGGTTTCCATGAGCTATACCTATCCGACTCTTACTACCATTGATACCTTCTATGTAAGCGAGGATGGTTATCTGATCACTCCTCAGAAGCTGGATGCGGGCAATTATTCCCTTGTTGAGGTGCAGGCACCATACGGCTATGTGCTTAACAGTGAGCCTGTGAGCTTTACCGTAACATCTGCAGACAATGAGGATGTTGAAGGTCTCTGCGTAATTGAGGTTACTGCCTATGATATGGCCCAGAAGGGTACGATCTCCATTACGAAATCCGGCGAGGTATTTGTCTCTGTCAACGTAACCGGTGAAGAGGGTGTCATTGATAAGGAAGGTAACTGGGGAATCATCAATCCTACCTATGCTGCAGTTTATGAGGTACGCAACCTTTCCGGAGCAACCTATCAGGTAATTGCAGCCGAGGATATCTACACCGGTGATGGCACCCTTCGCGTTGCTGCAGGAACTGTTGTTGCTGACATGACTACGAATGGCGATGGTATTGCAACTACCGGTGAGCTTTACCTTGGCAAATATCGAGTGGTTGAAACGGAAGCGCCTTATGGCTTTACGCTGAACGAAGAAGAGCAGCTGGTTGAGCTCACTTATGCTGGTCAGGAAATCAGTATTACCTCCTCCTCTGCAAGCTATGTGAATGATCGCCAGAAGCTTGAAATCTCTGCAACCAAGCAAATGGAACAGGATGAGCTTTATGGTATCGGTATGAACGGCGAGATTACAGCGGTTTCCTTCGGCCTTTACGCCAAGGAGGATATCGTTGCTCTTGATGAGAGCGTAATTCCTGCAGACGGTCTTCTTGAGATCGCCTTTGCAGATGAGAACGGCAATGTTTCCTTCCACTCTGACCTTCCCTTTGGAAGCTATTATGTGAAGGAGCTTACTACCGATATCCACTACGACCTCAATGAAACTGTTTACCAGTTTGAGTTCAGCTACAGTGGCCAGGAGACTGCTGTTCAGAAGGCATACCTTTCCTCTGAATCCATCTTGAATACCCTTAAGTACGGCCGCATTGAAGGTCTTAAGGTAAATGATGAGGTTGCAGATGGTGAGGAACGCGGAATGGCAGGAGCAACCTTCGGTATTTTCCACGAGGGAACTATGGAGCTTACTGCTGAAAATGCTATCACTACCGTAGTCTCTGATGAGAACGGTGAGTTTGCATTTGAGAAGGTTCCTTACGGTGATTACATCGTAATGGAGCTTGAAGCACCTGAGGGCTATGTTCTCTCTGATGCACGTCACTTTGTATCTGTATCCTACAATGAGCAGGTCATCGGACTTAAGGTGATCAACTATCCGATCATTGGCAGCGTAGAGCTGACTAAGGTGGATAAGGATTATCCGGATAACCATCTGACCGGCGCAGTATTCGAGCTTTACGTGGATGTGGATGCAAATGGTGAGCTTGACACTGAGGTTGATACTCTGATCAGAGAGCTTACCGAGTATGAAGGCGGCATCTATCGTGCAGAGGGCCTTCGCTATGGCCATTATCTCGTTAGAGAAAAAACTGCACCTGAAGGCTTCCTCTTAGATGAAAATGTGTACGCATTCGCTATCACTGAGGATGGTCAGTGCCAGGTAATCGAAAATGAAGCAGGCGTTGGCTTTGCAGATCAGGTCATGATGGGCCGAATCAGCATCTGCAAGACTGACAAAAAGACCGGTGACAAGCTGGTTGGCGCAGGCTTCAGAGTGTGTGATCTGGAAGGAAATACTGTAGCAGAAGCAAAAACCGGTGAGGATGGTATCGTGACCTTTGAGCTTCGCTATGGTGAGTATACTGTTGCTGAATATGAGGCTCCGGAAGGCTATGTGCTTGATGATACTCCTTATGCCTTCAGCATCACTGAGGATGGACAGACTCTCTCCGTAGATATGTCCAACACAAAGATCACAGGTAAGCTTGTGATCTCCAAGGTGGACGCGGATACTCAGAAGCTTCTTCCTGATGCAGGCTTCAGAATCTATGCTGCAGATGGCAAGACTGTCCTTATGGAGGGCCGTACAGATAAGAAGGGTGTTTGTGAATTCGAGCTTGAGTTCGGCAAATACTTCTATCAGGAGTTCGATGCACCTGACGGCTATAAGATTGATGACACGAAGTATGAGTTCTCCATTACTGAAGATGGAAAGATTATCTCTGTTGTCATGACCAACCAGGCAGAGGAAAAGAAGGAGGATCCTAAGCCTACTGAAACACCTAAGCCTGATGATCCAAAGCCTACTAAGCCTTCTACAGATGGTCCTAAGACCGGCGATGATGCCGATTTCAGCAAATGGATCGGTATTGCGGCTGTAGGCCTGGCTGCAGTATGTGTAGGCGGTTATCTGCTCTGCACCGGAGGCAAGGACGATGAGGAAAAGAAGAAAAAGAAATAAGCTGACTGTATTGGCTGCTGTGCTGCTGATCCTTGTGGGTCTTGGTACGGCAGCCTTTTACGGCTGGCAGATCTATTCGACAGAACAGGAATACAAGGAAGGAGACGATGCCTATGATCTGATCTCGCAGCTGGCAACAGCTGATCCGGATAAGGAAAACGTGGAGCCGGGAGAAATTCCGGCTCCTCCTGTCCAGGAAGAAAATCTGCAGGAGCTTGAAGAAAACAATGTACCAATCATTGATCTGGAAGCAGTGCAGGATATCAATGAGGAGATTGCCTGCTGGCTCTATTCACCGGATACCGTGATCGATTATCCGGTCTGTCAGGGTGAGGATAACGAATACTACCTCTATCACCTTGCGGATGGAACCTATAACCGTAACGGCTGTCTTTTTGTGGATTATCGAAATGCATTTGATTTTTCTGATCCCAATACGCTTATTTATGGCCATCACATGGCAAGTGGCAGCATGTTCGCCAGTCTGATCAACTATGCAGATCAGGCCTATTATGACCTTCACCCTGTTATGTATCTGACGGTAAACGGAAGAATGTATCGAATGGAGATCTTTTCGGGATATACCACTTCCATGGATTCCAGCGCCTATGAGCTGAACTTCTCAACAGATCATGAGCTTGCGGAATGGCTCAGAGAGATCAGTGCGAAATCTGATTTCAGACCAAGGGCTATAACCCTTTCAACGGATGACCGGATCGTAACCTTATCAACCTGTGCCTATAGCTTCCAGGATGCCAGGTATGTGGTACACGGAAGATTAGTGGCACTTTGATTAAATCGTCCATTCCCATTTTCTGTGCATCAGCACACTTTTAGGGAATGAGCAGCTTTAGAGATTGGAGGTGAACTGCCGTGGGTAGTTTGATCTACCTGGGTGTGATCTTTGCAGCTAAGGTTGTAGATAACGCACTCAGTACAACAAAAACAATATTGATCCAGAGAAGTCGGTGGCTGCTTGCGGGAATTGCCGTAGTAGTATCCGACTTCATTTATTTCTGGATCACCAAGCGAGTCGTGTCAGCAGACAATTATATGGCTATGGTGGCTGTAGCCCTGGCCGGTGGTGTGGGCTGTGCCCTCGCCTGTCTGCTGAGCGATAAGCTTTCCAAGGACAGAACCTATGTAAATGTAATCATGTCGGACGATCTGAATGCCATGAAGGAGCTTCGTGATTTTCTGGCAATGCATCATATCACCAATGTAGCTTCAGACAGCTATACGCTTAACTGGGATCAGAAGACGATCACTATCACAGCATATGCAGAAACGAAGGCGGAGAGCAGGCTGATCAACCAGTTTATTGCAGATAGCCCTATGAAGTATAAGCGTGTGATCCAAAAGGCCTAAGGAGGTGGTTCCCTTGATTGTATGAGGCCGATGTGGGAAATATTGAAGATTGGAGGAGAAAAATGAAAATAGCATTTTATGTGCTCAGCGGAGTAATCAGCACGATTATCGTGGTGGACGCGGTGTATATCTTCAAGCTTGTCGTTGATGATATCCATGACAGCTATCAGAGAAGACAGCGCAGAAAATATGGAAAGAAGGAGGACTGATAAATGCAGCTTGTAATTGCGGAAAAGCCAAGCGTGGCACAGTCGATTGCCAAGGTCATCGGTGCCTATAAGCGTGAGGATGGCTATCTGGAGGGCTCTGGATATATCGTTTCCTGGTGCGTAGGTCATCTGGTAGAGCTGGCTCAGCCGCAGGATTATGATGAAAAATATGCCAAATGGCGTATCGAGGATCTGCCTATTATGCCGCAGGAATGGAGCTATAGCATTTCAAAAGGAACGGCAAAGCAGTTTCGTGTTCTGAAAAAGCTGATGGAACGATCCGATGTTACAGAGCTCATTGAGGCAACAGATGCCGGACGCGAGGGTGAGCTTATCTTCCGCCTAGTCTATCACCAGGCCGGATGTAAGAAGCCCTTTAAGCGACTTTGGATCAGTTCCATGGAGGACAGTGCCATAAAAGCGGGCTTTCAGGATCTGAGACCAAGCTCCGAATATGACCGATTGTATGCTGCGGCACTTGCCAGATCACAGGCTGACTGGCTGGTTGGTATGAATGGCACTCGCCTTTTTACAAAGCTCTATGATAAGAAGCTGACGGTTGGAAGAGTGCAGACACCTACGCTGACGATGGTTGTAGACCGCCAGAAGCAGATCGATGGATTTCAGAAGCAAAAGTATTGGAATGTGCATCTGATGCTTGATGGTGCCGATCTGGTAAAGGAAAAGCATTTTGACAAGGCAGAGGCTGAACGGATCGCTGAAGAATGCCGACAGCATAAAGCAATCATTACGAAGGCTCAGAGTACGGAGAAGGCTGTCAGTGCTCCAAGACTTTATGATCTGACGACTCTGCAGCGTGAAGCAAATCGCTATTTCGGATACACGGCCCAGAAAACACTGGATTATACCCAGAGCTTATATGAGCAGAAGCTGGTTACCTATCCGAGAACGGACAGTCAGTTCCTGTCTGATGATATGTCTTCTACGGCGGAACAAATGGTCCAGCTGGTGAAGCAATTGTACGGTGTTAAGGCTATTGCACCACATAAGCCGGATATTTCGAGAATCCTGAACAGCAGTAAGGTTTCTGACCATCATGCCATCATTCCTACAGCAGAAATAGAAAAGCAGGAGCTATCCCGTCTCGCACAAGGAGAACGGGATATTTTATTGCTCATTTCTATGAGATTGCTGGCGGCAACCGGTGCAAAGCAGCGAGTTCAGGAAACAGAGTTGACTGCTGATTGCAGCGGATATGAGTTTAAGGCAAAGGGAAAAAGCGTTCTGGATCCCGGCTGGAAGGTCTACGAGGATATGCTTCGCGACATGATTGGCGGCAAGAAAACAGAAGCAGAGAAAATGCTTCCTGTGCTTGTGGAGGGTCAGAGCTTCGAGAACCCGGAGACTTCCGTGACAGAGCATCAGACCTCGCCACCCAAGGCATATACGGAGGATACTCTGTTAAGTGCGCTTGAGACTGCGGGCAATGATTGTTTTGATGAGGATACGGAGAAAAAGGGACTTGGAACTCCGGCCACAAGAGCAGCCATGATCGAAAAGCTGGTAGCTAATCAGTACATTCGTCGTAAGGGCAAGCAGTTAGTTCCTACTGAGGATGGCCTTGCAATGGCAGAGCTTCTTCCGGAGGAAATCAAGTCTCCCAAGCTCACAGCTGACTGGGAGAATGCACTGATGCAGATTGAACATGGTGAGGCTTCTTCTGAGGCGTTCATGGCAGATATCGGTGGTCTGGTACGCACACTTGTAAGTAAATATGGAACTGCCGGAAAGGTGGAAAACAATCCATTTTCCGACATTGCAAGACCGCAGAGAGAGCAGATCGGTGTCTGTCCTCGCTGCGGTTCTCCTGTTTATGAGGGTGAAAAGAACTATTACTGCTCTGCTCAGGGGTGCAGCTTCTGCATCTGGAAGGAATCGAGATGGCTGTCCGGAATGAAGAAAAAGATCACCAAGAAGATGGCCACTACACTTTTGAAGGATGGAAGGGTCTATGTTACCGGCTTCTATTCGGAGAGAAAGGGTCGCTGCTTTGATGCGTTCCTGGTTCTTGACGATACGGGCAAGCAGGTCAATTTCAAACTGGACTTTGACGGCAAAAAGGCCGCAAGGAATAAAAAGAAAGGTTAAAAGGGTGAATTTATGGATTACAGAGAATTTGTAGATCAGATCAGTGAGGATCTGAAGAAGGTGCTCCCAGACGAGCTTCAGGGAGCAAAGATTACTGCACGACAGGTGGATAAGCTTCAGGGTGCTTCCTACTATGGCATTACGGTTCAGCCTGAGAATTCCAATATTGGCATCAGTATGGATCTTTCCAGTGCCTTTGAGTCGATGGAAAATGGCCGTTCCTATGATGTAGTCCTGGCAGAGCTTGGGACTGCCGTTGCAGATGGCTTCTCTAACCGTCCCAATGTGAGAGCTGCGGAGCTGATGGATTATGAAGCCATGAAGGATAAGCTGATGGTCCAGGTGGTTCCTACTGCAGGCAATGAGGAGATGCTTGCAGGCATTCCTCATGTGGAACAGGAGGATATGTCTCTTGTGTACCGTTTTGTGATTGAGACTAATGAGCAGGGCTCTGCGACTACGCTGGTTACTAACCAGATGCTGGAGAACTACGGCATTTCTGCTGAGCAGCTTCATGCAGACGCTATGGCAAATGCACCAGAGCAGTTTCCTGCCAGTGTTCGCAGTATGCAGGAGGTTCTTGCGGAAATCATGGGAATCGAACCGGAAATGATGCCTGGTGAGCCCGGTGGAATGTATGTGGCAACCTGTAATCAGGGTGTGAATGGTGCCGGTTGCATCTTCTATCCTGAATTCATGGATCAGGCTGCTGAAAAGCTGGGTGGTGACTTTTTCGTCCTCCCTTCTTCTGTGCATGAGGTGATTCTGCTTCCTGATACCGGAGATATGTCCTTCCATGAGCTTGAAAGCATGGTTCAGGAGATCAATGCAACGGAGGTGCAGCCTGCCGATCGTCTGTCCGACAGTGTTTATCATTACGATGCTGAGGAGCATATCTTTGAAAAGGCACAGACTCATGATGAACGTATGCAGGCCAAAAAGGCAGAACGTGAGGGCTCTCACGAAAAGAAGTCCATCATGGATAAGCTCGCAGAAAAGAAAAAGGAAGCTCAGGCTATTTCCGGTGATAAGCATGCACCGGCAAAGGCTGCTGAGCATTCCCTTTAAGAAGGAGGTGACCACATGACCGATATGGAAAAAAGAATGAAGGCTTATGCAGATCACGCAAAGCATTTGCAGAAAAAGCGCTCTAAGAAAAGACTCGGTACCGGTGGTGGTTGTTTGCGATGAGACTGAGCAAATATGAGCAGGAAACGATCATCAACTTCAACGAGGATGAAGCGGTGGCCTCTGTGTATACGCATAATCCCAAGCTCAAGGAGCGTTTGAAGCAGATGGCAGCTCGATTTCCTGCTGATTGCTCCTTTGTCTCAAAAAACAGTGCCGGTGGTGTGACATATCAGATCAGCAAAAAGCTGGTTTCCATTCGTCAGCCATACAGTGAGGAACGCAGACAGAAGGACCGCGAGCGTGCACTGGCAGCCAATCGAAGGCCGCCCACAAAGTCGGAGAGCGAACAAAAGCTCCCGGAATAACCATTTAAATCATAGCGGGGATAAGTCCATAGGCTGGCTTATCCCTGCTTTTTATTTTGGAGCATAGGCTCCGGAAAGGAGAAGAAAAATGCCTCAAAACACACAGTATGATCGAGTGAAGGAAATTACCGATCAGCTTGAGGATGGGATCGCTCAGCTGTTTGAGTCAGATCAATATATGCAGTGGCTTACAACGATGAGCCGCTTCCATGATTACAGTCTGAACAACACGATCCTGATTGCCATGCAAAAGCCGGATGCGACTTTGGTTGCGGGCTATACTGCCTGGCAAAAGCAGTTCGGAAGACAGGTCAATAAGGGCGAAAAGGCCATACGAATTCTGGCACCTACTCCCTACAAGCAGAAGGTCGAGGTGGACAAAACTGATCCCAATACCGGTGAGATTCTGATGAATCCGGATGGATCCACTCAGAAGGAGGTACAGGAGATACTTCGTCCGGCATTTAAGGTGGTCAGTGTATTTGATGTCAGCCAGACCGAAGGACGAGAGCTTCCTACACTTGGCGTAAATGAGCTGACCGGTGATGTTCAGCAGTTTGAAATGTTTTTTGAAGCGCTGAAACGTACCTGCCCTGTGCCTATGGAATTTGAAAGCATCACGTCCGGGGCCAAGGGCTATTACCATCAGGTCGAAAGACGAATTGCCATTCAGGAGAACATGAGCCAGGTCCAGACCATTAAAACAGCTATTCATGAGATGGCTCATCAGAAGCTCCATGCCATAGATCCGAATAAGAAGGCTCCAGAGGCAGGACAGGATGTTCTCACGAGAAATGGTAAGGAGGTTGAAGCAGAGTCAGTCGCTTATACGATATGTCAGCATTATGGAATTGATACCTCGGACTATAGCTTTGCTTATATTGCTGGCTGGTCTCACGGCAAGGAAACGCCGGAGCTGAAGGCATCACTTAATACGATCCGAAAGGCTGCATCTGAGATGATCTCTGAGATCGACGGGCATATTCAGGAGCTGGTAGCTGAGCGAGATGCGAAAGCAGAAGAGCTGGCGGTAAAGCTGGACGATTTTGCAGAAACCTTCGATCCCTATGGCTATGGTGATGCAGTTGAAGATCGTGAGGCCGCTGTTATTCAGCTGAAGGCTGATCTTTTGGAAGGCGGAAACGCCGCACAGGGCATGATCGATTACCTTCAGGAAATCGTTGATGATGGCGATGAATACGCGGGAACAGCTTCACTTCTCATTGCTCAGATCCAGCCCTTCATGAAAAAGGAAGCGATGACTGTGACAGTAGAGCAGACAATGCAACAGACAGAAGCTGCATATCGTGTTGGTGATCATTTTCTGGAAATTCATGAGGCCTCTGATGGAAGCTGGGACTTTACGGTTTATGGCCACAATTACAGAGAAATTGATGGCGGCCAGATCGGAGAGCCCGGCAGCATGACCATGGACTATGCAGTACGAGAGGTTCTTGATTTTTATCAGCTTTCCGATCAGAAGGTTGAACCGATGGACAGAGATCAGCTTGCTGAGCTGACCACCCTTTATGATCCGACACTCACGGATGAACAGATTCATTTTATGGGAGAAGTCATAGAGCAGGGCTTTGATCCAAAGGCTTATTGGATAGGCGGTCAATGCATTGATCTCACGGCTCAAAGATTCTCTTCTGAGCAGCTTGCAGAAATCCGTTATCAGGTTCAGATCGATGCGATTCCCAAAATGCTCTATACCAAGGAGCAATGGCATGAGATAGAAGCCGGTATTGCAGAAAAGGTGGATGTTATGGCCTATGCGAACCCGGCCTATTCACCGGAACAGATGAGCATTCTTCACGGTGCATTGAATGCAGAAGCTCAAGGTTATCTGACGCATGCAGATGTGCTTGCTGTTGCAGATCCTTCGAAAACGGTTGAAGCCATGAGAACAGAGCTTCATGCATTAAGAAAGGACCCTGATACAGAGCAAAGGACTGTAGCTGCCAGGGAAACTTCAGAGACTGCACATGGAACAAAAGCTCCTAAAAGACAGAATGGTAAAAAGAAGTCGGTATTGGAGGACCTGCGTGAAAAGCAGGCAAAGATAGCCGGAGCAGAACCTCATAAGAGCCCCGGAAAAAGAAAAACGAAGGAGATGGAATAATGCTTAACGTGGAAGAAATGAGTATCATCACACTCTTTGATACATCCTCAAGGGCGGCTGCATCAGAGGGCTTGCGATTTGCACTTGGTGCCATGAAGGACGAAGAACTGAGAGAAACGCTGGAGCAGCTTGAGAAAAAGCTGCAGCAGATGTCAGATGCTGAGTTTGCAGCAATAGATTTTACAGCATATGAGGAGGATGAAGCCTATGGCGAATGATAATTATGAAACCCGCTTGGTGGATGCAATGGAGGTTGCAGGCATGCATTTTGATGAGATCGACAGCAGCCCTGACTCTCTCCGCTTTACCTCCGAAACGGGTATTGTGACCTATTTCGAAAACTGGAATGAGGTCGAGAACTGGATTGAAGGAACGGTCTTTGATGATCCGGAGGTGGAACAGGAGGTTGATGAGATCCTGCATCCGGAAAAGTATGAGGATAAGGAGATTACGGTTCTGGTTGTACAGCCGGAAATGGAGCCGGAGGTCCGTCAGATCAGTACTGGACTGGAGGCATTGCAGCATGAGGTCGGCGGCATGATCGAGGTGGTTTATCCCTTTGACGATAACGTTGGCTTGATCATGAATGAGGAAGGCAAGCTGGAGGGACTGCCTCTTAATCGCGGCCTTTTCGATGATGAAGGCCGTCTGTATGATATCATTGCAGGAACCTTTATCGTTGCCGGTCTGACTGAGGATAACTTCGGTTCGCTTACGCCTGAACAGCTGCAGAAGTACAGTGAACTTTATAAGCAGCCACAGATGTTTATGAAGCTTGGAAGGGATATCGTTGCGGTTCCGATTGAACCTAAAAAGCAGATTGGAACCTTCGAGCTGTTTCAGCTCAAGAGCACACCTGAGACGAGATACATGCAGTTTGAAAGCTATGACAGTCTGACCAAACATGGAAACACAGTAAGCCAGAGCAATTATGGGCAGGTGTATTCCGGCAAGCTCTTTTCCGGCGATACACTTGATAGCATCTATGAACGCTTCAACCTACAGCATCCGGCTGATTTTCGCGGTCACTCTCTGAGCGTCAGTGATGTAATCGTCATGCATCAGAATGGGCAGGATCAGGCCTACTATGTTGACTCCTTTGGATTCAAACAGGTGCCTGAATTCTTCTCGGATAGTCCACTGAAAAAGGTGGAGGAGCTGTTGGAGGATGACTATGGCATGATCGATGGAATCATCAACAATGGCGATCGAAGAAAGGATGAAGAAGAGAAAAAGCCTTCTGTGTTGGAGAAGCTTCAGGAGAAAAAGAAGGAAGCTGCCGAAGCAGAGGCAACCAAGCCCAAAGCAGTTGTAAAAGATAAGGCACAAGGCCACTCCCTTGAATAATTTTTTCTCCGATAATTTTCGACAAATTTCGCGCTACTCGTGTGCTAATATGTCGAAAAAAGAAAGGCGGTGGCAAATGTGGAGAAAGAATATAGCTTACTGTTCAACGCTATTACAGATACAATCAAGAAGTTGGATGAACTGAAAATGCAGCTGATACAGATTCAGCAGCAGGCAGAGGAAATCTATATTTCCAAAGAAGAATAAGTATGAAGCCCGGTTCGGGATGCCAGTAATATCTGGTGTCTCGGACCGGGCTTTTCTTTTTATGTTCTGTTTTGTGTCTGATCGTGTTCTGGTTCTGTTGGATGCTCTTGTCCCTGAAGAGCATAATAATTAGTTCGAACTGCCTGCATCTCTCTGTAATGATCACGGGCAACACAGTACCGTTCATATACACCGTTCTTCTCAGAAATGAGAGCCTGCAATTCTTCGGATACTTTCTTTCTGGAAGGAAACTTTTCTTTTCCGTAATGGGCTCGCAGCTCCTTGACTGCAGCATCATAGATCATGAGCTCCGGATGGGTTTCTCGAAAGCGCTTCTTATCCTTTGAATCTGTATATTCCTTTTGCAGTGCCTTTGTTCGATAGTAATCGTTCAGTGCATGCTGTATCGACTTCTTCGACTTGATCCTGGCTTCTAATTCTTTCAGTGCGGCAGCCTGAGAATGAAAATCCTCTGATGCAAAAGCATAACGACTTTCCATTTCATCAAGAGTAAGACCGTGCTCCAGAAGATAGGCAACGGACTTTGCTTCCTGCTTAAGATTTTCCTTCTTGATTGCGAAGGCGTATCCAGGACTGCTTTGTGCTTTTGCGTTCTGTGAAAGATCAGTTACCTCCCTTATGCTCTTGTCTGGCGTGATGCGATAGCCAATCGAAAAGAAGCGGAGTATTGCTGTCCTCTCAAAATCTGTACCCAGCGTTTTACCTCTGATGGGCTTAGTTCGATCAGGAAGATGATAGCTGATCTGGCCACGGCTCTCCTGAATAACAATTCCATAGTTGGCAAGTAGCTTTTGCACGAATTCGTCGAAGGAATGACTGTCCTTCATGGTCTCCATGATCTGATTTCTGAGGATCAT
>JAKSRN010000250.1 GCA_024403585.1 Lachnospiraceae bacterium
ATGCGGTACGGGGTGTCCCTGTCATGTCAAAACATCAAGTGTTTTAAATTTCTGAATTAGCCAACCAGAGATTTAGCCAGCTCAGCTGCAGATGCAGCATCCTCAGAGTATCCGTCAGCGCCGATCTCATCAGCGAAAGCCTGAGTGATAGGAGCTCCACCAACCATAACTTTAACGTTGCTTCTCCAAGGCTGTCCGTTAACAGCTGCTACAGCATCACGAAGGGATGGCATTGTTGTTGTAAGAAGTGCAGACAGAGCTACGATCTTTGTATCTGGGTTCTCCTCAACTGCAGCAACGATTTTCTCGTTTGGTACGTCAACGCCAAGGTCGATTACTTCGAATCCAGCAGACTCGATCATCATTGCAACAAGGTTTTTACCGATATCATGAAGGTCACCAGCTACTGTAGCGATGATAACTTTTCCAAGAGCGCCTGTAGCACCGGAAGCAAGGTGTGGTTTCAGAACCTCAACACCCATTTTCATAGCTTTTGCAGCTACGAGCATCTCAGGTACGAAGATCTCATTGTTTTTGAATTTCTCACCAACAACGCCCATTGCACCGATCATACCAACGTTAAGAATCTCCTGTGGATCACATCCAGCATCGATAGCTGCCTGAACTGCTGCTCCAACTTTTTTAGCTTTACCTTTTTCTACTAATGCTGCTACTTCATCAATTTTAGACATAATTTTTTTCCTCCGTAAAAATTAAAATATTAAATATTTTATAATACAACTCCCTTTCCGCGGGGAGTTCTATTACCATACATGGTAATAGATAATCAAAGTTTCCGCTTTTGATTATCTTCTATTATTTGATTGGTCCGAAAAGGCCATCTCTATAAGCACCGATGTACTCCATGCAGTAGTCATCAAGACCCAGCATAGCCTCAGCTGCAAGGATTGTTCCAACCATATCACGGTTACATGGATCAACGATTGCAGAGTCAAGACCGTACTCCATACACAGAACTGTAAATGTCTGGTTCAGGATCTTACGTACTGGCAGGTTGAAAGAGATGTTAGAGATAGCTGCAGTGATGTGGATATCAGGATACTCTTCACGAATAGTTGTGATAACCTCTTTGTTCATTGCAATACCATCTTCAGATGTACAAAGCATCTCAATCAGTGGATCGATGTGCATACGGCTTGGAGCAATACCATACTCTTTAGCTCTTGCCATAATGTCATGGAATACACGAAGACGATCCTCAGCTGTTTTTGGGATACCTGTATCGTCACAGCAAAGAGCTGCTACATCCCAACCTGGATTCTGAGCGATGATTGGGAACAGGATATCGATCTTCTCGCCAGCACCCTCCATGGATACAGAGTTGATCAGACCTGGTTTGTTACAGAATTTGTAAGCCTCAGCCAGTACACGTGGGCTTGGGCTATCTACAGCGATTGGAAGATCAGATACTTCCTGGATGCAGTCGATCATCCATTTCAGTGTATCAACCTCTTCCTCTTCAGGAACGGATGCGCAGCAGTCGAGGAATACTTTCTCGAAGCAATCGGAAGCCTCTTCCTGAGCCTGTGCACGTGCTTTAATCAGATCAGCGTCTCTCTCAGCAATTGCTTTTGCAATTGAAGGGATAGAACCATTAATCTTCTCACCAATAATAATCATTTTCAGCTACCTCCAATTTTTTTCATTTTGTGCTTGGATAAGGTAATTATAACAAAAAGCTTTTCATCTTAATATCCTCATTTCTATTGACTTTAACAGGTCCTTTTCCTACAATGTGTATGAGGTAAAAATCATGAAACTCAGCCCTATATTAATATTAAGAACAATTGAACAACATTTGGCTTATCCGTTGAATCCAAGCAGTATTTCTACTGCTTTGACATTGAAACGTCCGGTGTTTCTTACCGGTCAGACGGTTTGGCCGGAACATACAATCTGCATTGCCGAGCAGGTCCCATCCTCACTTCTGATGAAAAAAATACCTGCCAGCAGCCTGCTGCTAACCAAAGATCTTTCTCAATGGTCTGCTCTTGCTGCTTCCCGGCAGTGTTTTTTCCTGAATGAGACCTGTTCCCTTCCTGAACTCTTCACGCAGCTGCAGGAACTGTATAATCTGTACGATGAATGGGACGAGACCTTAAGGAACCTGTATTATAAAGAAGAAAGTGTGCAGAGTCTTCTGGATGCATCCTTCCCGATCTTTAAGAATCCTCTGATCCTGAGAGAAGCAGACTTTTTCATGCTGGCTCATTCCAGCATTATTGACGAAAACCCCAATCTTGGTTATCTCATTGATCCCGTCAATGCCTATGACACGATCACTGCCTGTAAGACCGACCCGGTTTTTCTCGATTCTCTGGCCCAAAAGGAGCCCTACTATCTTCCGGAATACCTGTCCGGCAACAGGGAACTCTGCTGTAATCTTTTTGACCATGGGATTTTTTCCCATCGTCTGATCCTTCTGCAGGTATTCCAGGAGCTTCAGGATGAACAAGGCCCGCTCCTTGTACACCTTTCTTTCTATGTACATAATCTGCTGCATAAAACACAGCAGAATTCCCAGAATACAAGCTACCAGCTAGAAGAGCTCCTGCTGGATCTCATCAGCAATAAGCTGACAGACTATGCAGTCATCACCACTTCTTTAGCTGAATATGGCTGGTATTCTTCTCATCGTTACTGCTGTATGACGGTAAAGATGTCCTCTCTTGGCGGGCAGACCATGACCAGTAACTATCTCTGCAGGCATTTTGAAGAGATCATCCCCGGTTCCTGTGCTTTCCGGTACGGAGGAACCATCATTGTCTTTATCAATCTTTCCCGTTATGATAATACGGTAGACGGCCTCTTGAACAATACCATCGTATTCATGCGAGACAGCTTCCTGAAAACCGGCATCAGCAATGCCGTGTCAGGAGTTATGGATCTTCGTTATTGTTATACACAGGCGAAGATTGCACTGGAATACGGAAGCAAATACCAGCCCTTCCGCTGGGTCCACAAATTTGACGACATCACCATGCAGTACTTCATGGAATGCTGCCTGAAGGATCTTCCGGTTCACATGGCCTGTTCTTCCAGACTACTGCTACTGAAGGAGCATGATAAAATCCATCATTCGGATTATTATACGACATTGAAAGTATATCTGGAGTCTCACCTGAATGCTGTACAGGCTTCAAAAAAGCTCTTCATTCACAGAAGCACTTTTCTGTATCGTCTGGAGAAGATCCAGGAACTGATCAACATCAATTTCGAGGATCAGGAATCCCTCTTCTATCTGATGATCTCTTATCATATACTGGAACTGAATTCAGCAGACAGCCTTACAAACATGGATCTGTAAAGGACATCTGCCTGCAAAACAAAGGAGGAACTCATGAAATTTCATCCCTGTATCGATATACATAACGGAAAAGTAAAACAGATCGTAGGCGGAACCCTGAAAGACGCCGGTGATCAGGCAGCAGAGAACTTTGTCTCAGAGCAGGATGCCCGTTTTTATGCAAATCTCTATCGAAGCTA
>JAKSRN010000251.1 GCA_024403585.1 Lachnospiraceae bacterium
AATGAGAAATACAAAAGATGTGTGAATTGGGAGGAGATTGATCGGTATTTTCGGATATGTATGTGAGCTGCACCCCGTTTCCTGTACACGGGGAAACCTTAACCTTAACAACTCAAATTGAACTGTCAACCGCCTGCGGGGAATTTAGGAAAGGTTGGTGTCTTGGGCACTTAACTTAGTATAAATCAAAGTGTCAGACATCAATATACGAGGCAGTGTTCAAAAGACATTTCAGACAATAAATGAAAAGCAATCAATAATGAAAAAAGATACATTCGAGGTGCATAACACATGAACCAAAAAACAAAACTCTCCAGAAAAACCATCCTCCTGCTCTTCGCAGCACTGGGATTCAACTTTCTGGTATACTACGCAGGCCGACTCCTGGCGCAAGGGAAAATACACCATGACATAACAACAGCCATAGACAGAAAAATTCCGTTCCTTCCCTGCATGGTTTGGATCTACTGGGCCTGCTACCTGTTCTGGGCAATCAATTATTACATCTGCATAAAAGAAGATAAGAATAAACCATACCAGTTTTTACTGGCACATGTTATCGGTGAGGTTGTGTGTTTCCTGGTATTCGTCTTCTTTCCAACAGCTTTGGTCCGTCCTGAGATTACCGGAGACGGTTTCTTTAACCTTCTGCTGAAAATCACCTATACAGTAGATGAACCCAATAATCTGCTGCCGTCCATTCACTGCTTTGTAAGCTGGCTTTGCTGGATTGGTGTGAGAAAGCATCCAAAGGTTCCAATCTGGTATCAATGGGTATCGTTTGTATGCGCGGTTGCGGTTTGTGTCTGCACGCTTACGATCAGACAGCATGTGCTGTTGGATGTGATTACGGGGGTACTGTTGGCGGAAGTGAGTTATGTGGTGGCAGGAAGATTGCTGATTTTAGGAAGAACATAAATACATGCCTCCAACACGCATAGTAAAGCGGACATTCGGATTCCACTCTGCTTCATGCTCATGCGTGTTAAAAAAATGAATATACGACTTAAACATCGATATTCAATATTCAGACATTAATAAAGTTACAGAGGTAACATGTTACATATGTATCATGTTACCTCTGCTGTTATTTACCCAAAAACAACGAGCTGGGGATAAACTCGCGTAGATTTAGCAACTGCTCGCAAACAAGCACACCTTCTAGAGCGTGTTTCGCCCCGCTAAAAAAGTCACCAAAACGTACCTGTCCCCAAGGGTTGCACAAAAAGTCACCAAAATGTACCTGTCCCCAAAGGTTGCATTACTCCTTGGTGAAGATTACCGGCTCTACTCCTGGTGTTGGCTCGAACACAATTGCGATTCCGCAAACTGCGCCATCCTCGCCAAATACATATTTAGCCGGAAGCATCAGTCCCATCAGTGGAAGCACCAGCTGGAAGTCATCGTACTGATAGTGGTTCATCATGGCTGCAAATCCATTCAGTGTACCCATATAGGAACCCTCGCCTGCCTGCAGCTCCAGTGTGCCGAATGCCGGCGCCGTGAACTTGCCTGCATATTCTTCTGCTGGTCTGGATGGTGTAGTTCCCTGAACCTGTGCCTCAGCCATTGCTTTCTGACCTTCTGCCATAGCAGCGAAAATAGCTCCGATCGTTGCCTGGAATTTTTCGTTCCATCCACAGTCATCCAGTCCAAGAACATCATCCAGGATCATGTAGGTCAGTGGATAGATCATAAAGTTGGAAGTTGCGTTAGATAAAAGAACAATACCGAAATTCTCTTCCGGAAGCAGGGTCAGAAGAGAGGAGAAGCCAAGTGTATTTCCACCGTGGCTGATCATCGCTTTTCCACGATATTTGTCTGTGAACCAGCCGAGGCCGTATTTGCACTCCGTTACTTCTTCCAGCTGCCAGAAGTATGGTGTGCCGTCCATCTGAGGGGTATGACACTGGTCCAGCTGCTCTTTACTGATGATACGCTGACCGTTTACCGTACCATCACCCAGCTGAAATGCTGTATATTTTGCCATATCTTTTGCAGTTGAAACGATACCGCCAGCAGGAGCAACGCCTCGCAGTGGCAGATACATGGTCTCCATGAAATCAGTGCCGGTGAAAACGTAGCCCTTGGAAGCATTCTCCACACCTGGAAGGTCCTCTGCCTTGAAGCTTGTCTCGGTCATGCCAAGAGGAGCGATGATTTTCTCCTGTACAAAGTCTTCCCAGCTCTTGCCACTCAGCACCTCTACAAGATAACCGGCCAGCATAACCATCTGGTTGGAATACTGGAGCATGGAACGGAATGGGGCATTGATCTGCATGTACTGGAGATCCTCCACCATCTCTTTGCGGTCATCCTTTGTACAGAACACAGCATGCGCGTCATATTTTGCCATACCTGTACGATGTGACATAAGATCACGGGCAGTTACCTGATTCTGAACCTCCGGATTGGAAAGCTTCAGCCATGGGATATAAGTGATCACCGGCGCATCCCAGTCCAGCTTGCCCTCATCCGCAAGAATACCCAGCGCCAGAGAGGTAAAGCTCTTTGTGATCGATCCGATCGGCAGATGAGTCTCTCCATCCATACCCAGTGAGCCGGCAACATCACGCGCACCAAAACCGGAGCAGTAAACCATCTCGCCGTCCTTCACCAGCGCCACAGATACGCCCGGAAGGTTCCACATCTTCAGCATGCCATCCACGCGCTCTTTCATTGCAGCAATACTTTTTTCTACAGTTTTACTCATATATTCTCCTTTCATCGGGCATCCCTTGACAAAAGTTCAGCCCATTTTATACACTTGTTTCACGAGGTAAATGCTTATGTTAGGTACAAAAATTCGAAATATCCGGAAAAACCGCGAGCTGACAGTGTCCGCACTGGCAGATCAGGCAGGCGTTTCCGAAAGTTATATCAGTCAGCTGGAGTCCGGCAGGATCGATCCTTCCGTGTCCCTGCTGAGGAAATTGGCGGTGGCGTTAGAAGTTCCGATCGCAGCATTTTTTGATGCGGAATATGAAGAGCCGGTTGTCACAAGAAAAGAGGACTGTCAGGTCAGGGAAGAAGAGGGTGTGCGCCTGACCAGGCTGACTCCAGAAGATCCGAGGATGCTTCTCTCTATGACAGCATTTTCCATAGATGCCTCCTCAAACCACCGGCTTTCTCCACGCAGCTTCTACACCTGTCTTTACGTGACGGAAGGAAAGCTGAATATTCAGTATCCGGGTACAGATGCTGTTTTATCTGAAGGGGACAGTATCTTTATTCCCGCCAACACAGAGATTCGGCTCTGTAATCCGTCTGAGGAAAACCCAGCAGAAGGACTTCTGTGTGTCCGTAGGGACAACAGGGAAAACAGCGATGATGATGGCTGCACTCATAGTGCTCACGTTAGCTCCAAAGGTAACTCATACACCAACTCCAAAGGTAACTTATACACCGACTCCAAAGGTAACTCATACACCGGAAACGGAGGTGTCCTGTGAATGGTTCTGTAATCCGCCGTCTTCGCAATGCGAAGGGCATGACTTTAAG
>JAKSRN010000252.1 GCA_024403585.1 Lachnospiraceae bacterium
TGCCAGATAAGAAGCACTTCCGTTGGAGCAGTCCAGGGCGATCTTACGCTCCAGAACAGGGCTCTCCGGAATCTTGCTTAAGTAAGCAACATAGAGGTCTTTTCCTTCCGGATACTCTACGATCTGACCGATCTCTTCTCTTGCTGCATATGGAATCTCCTCTGTCTCGCCGTCAATGTATTTCTCAATGGCAGCTTCCACCTCTGCTTCCATCTTCTGGCCTTTGGCATTCACCAGCTTGATTCCATTGTCATAGAATGGATTGTGGCTTGCAGAGATCATGATTCCGCAGTCAAATCCCTCTGTGCGCACCAGATAAGCCACACTTGGTGTGGTTGTCAGATGCAGCATGTATACATCTGCGCCGGAAGCAGTCAGACCTGCTGCCAGAGCAGACTCCAGCATATCGCCGGAAAGACGGGTATCTTTACCCATGATAAATTTTGCCTTTTTCTCCTGGCCGAAATACCATCCGATATAACGACCGATCTTGTATGCATGAACAGCTGTCAGAGAAACATTTGCCTCTCCTCGAAAGCCGTCTGTTCCAAAATATTTTCCCATCCCTTTGTTCCTCCTTATGATGCCTCGTTCATCTTAGTCAGTTTTGCCGCCTGGTCTGCAGCGATCAGGCTGTCGATCACCTCTGTCAGATCTCCGTTCAGGATCGCATCCAGTCTGTGGAGAGTCAGCTTGATTCTGTGATCTGTCACACGTCCCTGAGGGAAATTGTAGGTACGGATCTTCTCAGATCTGTCACCTGTACCGATCTGGCTTCTTCGAAGGTCTGCTTCCTCACTCTGTCTGCGCTCCAGCTCCAGATCATAGAGTTTGGAACGAAGCAGTCGGAATGCCTTCTCCTTATTCTGCAGCTGAGATTTCTCAGTCTGGGAATAGATGACGATACCTGTAGGATTATGGGTCAGACGTACCGCAGAGTCAGTGGTGTTGACACACTGACCACCGTTACCGGACGCACGCATTACATCGATACGGATATCCTTCTCGTCAATGACGATATCAAAATCCTCTACCTCCGGCATGATCGCTACAGTGATGGTGGATGTATGGATTCGTCCGCCACTCTCGGTTTCAGGGACACGCTGTACACGATGTACACCACTTTCATACTTCAGTTTGGAGTAAGCGCCGTTTCCGTTGATCATAAAGGTAGCCTCTTTAAAACCACCCAGACCATTCTCGTTCACGCTGACCAGCTCTGTTTTCCAGCGCTGTGTATCCGCATATTTCTGGTACATACGATAGATTTCAGCAGCAAAAAGAGCCGCCTCATCACCGCCTGCACCTGCACGGATCTCTACAATTACGTTCTTGCTGTCGTTAGGATCCTTTGGAAGAAGAAGGATCTTCAGTTCCTGCTCCAGACGAACGATCTCGTCCTTTGACTCATTCAGTTCTTCCTTCAGCATCTGACGCATATCCTCGTCAGACTCTTCTCTTAACATCTCCAGGCTCTCCTCTACGGTCTCCTGGGCTTTCTTATAAGCAATATAGGCATCTGCGATCGGCTGCAGTTCTGCCTGCTCTTTCATCAGTCTCTGGAACTCCGCCGGGTTGGAAGTGACGTCCGGCTCATTCAGCCGAAGAAGAAGTTCCTCAAGTCGGCGCAGAATATCTTCCAGCTTATCAAACATAGTTTTATTCTCCTTTCAGCTGCGCAAGGGCGACTCTGTCCAGGCCGGACAGGTCTTTGACAATCTCAACATTCGTATATTTTCCGCTTCCTGTAAGAAGCTCTCTCAATGCATCTCCCTGATCATAGCCGATCTCCATACAGAGCCAGCCCGAAGGATTCAGGTACTCCGGTGCTTCCGCCACAATGCGGCGATAAAAGAGTAATCCGTCTTCGCTTCCGTCCAGAGCAAGATGTGGTTCATGATCCTTCACTTCCGGAGACAGGTCCTCAATCACCTGGGTCTGGATATAAGGAGGATTGGAGAGGATCATATCAAAACTGCCTCCAATCTCCTGAAAAAGATCACTCTGAATCCAGTTTGCCTGAGCATTCAGACGTTTTCTGTTCAGTTCTGCCACCAGCAGAGCATCTGCCGATATGTCAGAACCAACCCCTGTTACCGCGGCTTCTTTTAATACAGTCAGCAGAATGCAGCCGCTTCCGGTACAGAGATCCAGAACATGCATCCCCGGCCTGATCCGCTTCAGTGCCTCCTCTACGAGGATCTCTGTATCCTGTCTTGGGATCAGGACAGATTCATTGACCCGAAAGGAGCGGCCATAGAACCAGGCTTCCCCGATCAGATACTGAACAGGGATGTGCTCTGCTCTTCTGTGGATCAGCAGGGCATAATCCTCTGCATCTCCTGCATCCATAGGTTCATGCATATTCATATAATAGTAGCTTTTATTGATATTGGCTGTATACTCCATCAGAAGCCATGCGTCCGTTTTCGCATCCTCGATCTGATGCGCCTCCAGAAATCCGATTCCGTATTCCAGCCAGTCTTTCATTGACCGGACAGGTCCGTTCGCACTATACATACAGAATTCTCCTTATTTCAGAAATTTTCCTTCAGGTAAGTTTTCCAGTCAAATACAGCTTCAACAGCTGCAATAGCAACCTCAGCTTCTTCCGCATCCGGCTCTCTGGTTGTCAGTTTCTGAAGAGCAAGACCCGGCTTACTGAGCAAAGAGATGAATTTATTCTCAGAATTTCCTGCCAGTCGGATGATCTCATAGGAAACACCTGCTACCACAGGAATCAAAACCAGCCTCCATACAATACGCATCACATGGGACTCAGACTGTACCAGCATAAGCAGGACCGCACTGACGATCATAACAAAGAAAAGAAAGCTGGTGCCACAGCGTTTATGGAGACGGGAGCTTTTCAGCACATTCTCTACAGTCAGCTCCATTCCGTTCTCGATGCAGTTGATACACTTATGCTCAGCCCCGTGGTATTCAAAGGTTCTCTGAATATCCTTCATTCTGGAGATCAGAAGCAGATAAACAAGAAAGATCACGATTCGAACGACCGCTTCAATAAAGCTGATCAGGAACTTGCTGGCAATAAATTTTCGCATAAGGTTGGTCAGGAAATACGGCAGCAGGAAGAATACTCCCACTGCAAGAACGATGGAAAGAACCAGGGTAGCCGCCATGAAGAGACCTTCGCTCTTCTTGTCCTTCTCCTCTTTTTTCTTCCTCTCCTCCTCGGTCATCTCCTTCAGCTTTGCCTGGTCCTCTTCTTCCTCCTCAAAAAAGCTGGCGGAATACATGAGGCAGCTGATTCCCATTACCAGAGAATCAATGAAGTTAAAGACACCTCTGACAAAAGGTGTTTTTAACAGTGGCTTACAGTTGATCACCGGTTTGTAAGTCTCCACCTTCAGCTCGATGGTCTGGTCCGGTTTTCTGACCGCAATGGAATACTCATCTTTATGACGCATCATGATGCCTTCCATAACAGCCTGGCCACCAATATTGGATGATTTCATTATTTAAG
>JAKSRN010000253.1 GCA_024403585.1 Lachnospiraceae bacterium
CACGACTTTTGATGTCTTTGGCAAATGGGGATGGCAGATGAATCCGTTGATGACGGACGATGGATGGCATTTTCACAATCGTAATCTCACCAGTGCTGAGATTATCCGAAATCTTTATGAAACAATCCTGAAAGCCGGACAGCCCTATGATATGCTGATTCTTGGCTGCAACACCATCGGTCATCTTGGTGCCGGACTCATGCATATGCACCGTGTAGGCGACGATACCAGCGGAAGAATCTGGGAACGCAGTCTCCGCATGGGAGTAAATGCCCTTGCATTCCGCCTGCCCCAGCACAGAACCTTCTTTGATATCGATGCGGACTGTATCGGAATCATGGAAACCCTTCCGTGGAAGCAGAACAAGGTCTGGGGAGAGCTTCTTGCCAAAAGCGGTACTTCTCTCTTTGTTTCAGCAAAACCTGGCGTTTTGAATGAAGAGGAAAAGAAAGAACTGGCTGCCTTCCTTATGACTAATTCAAAGCAGGATAAAACAGCCGTTCCTCTTGACTGGGAATATACCAGCTATCCGGAGGATTGGGAATTGCTGGGAGAAAAAGTGCATCTGGATTATGATTATGAAGACGGTCCGATGGCATTACAGGGAAAGACACGTTCCTTTGAGTTGAAACATATCTTCCACCTTACAGAATATCGATGGTAAAACCTGGCGAGAAGGGATACAAGTGCTTGTCAACAAATAATTATTAATGCTTCCTACATAATCTCAAAAACAGAAAACCCTATGAAATGCATATGCTGTTTAGCATTGCTTTCATAGGGTTTTCTGTTAGAAGTATTACTCTACTGCATATGACTATTCAGCCATAACATCAGTCCTCACATCTACTTTAGTTTTTAAAGCTATGGATTGGTGCCGGAATTCTTCCTGTTCTGTTTACGAACGCATCGCAAGAGAACTTATTCACAGGCATGATCGGTGCATATCCAAGTAATCCACCGAACTCAACCACATCACCAACCTGTTTTCCGATTACAGGGATCAGACGAACTGCGGTTGTTTTCTGGTTGATCATACCGATTGCCATCTCGTCAGCGATAATACCGGAGATGGTTGTTGCCTTTGTATCTCCCGGGATTGCGATCATATCAAGACCTACAGAACATACACAGGTCATAGCCTCCAGTTTCTCCAGTGTCAGAGCGCCTGCATTTACCGCATTGATCATACCCTGATCCTCAGAAACAGGGATGAATGCACCGGACAGTCCTCCTACGTAGGAAGAAGCCATAACGCCACCCTTCTTAACCTGATCATTCAGAAGTGCCAGAGCTGCTGTTGTACCAGGAGCACCAACAGACTCAAGACCGATCTCCTCCAGGATCTCAGCTACAGAGTCACCTACTGCAGGTGTCGGAGCCAGTGACAGGTCAATGATACCGAATGGGATACCAAGTCTTCTGGAAGCCTCCTGTGCTACCAGCTGACCTACACGTGTTACCTTGAATGCGGTCTTCTTGATTGTCTCGCAAAGAACCTCAAAATTCTCGCCACGCACTTTCTCAAGCGCATGTTTCACTACACCTGGTCCGGATACACCAACGTTGATGATGGCATCCGCCTCAGTTACACCATGGAAGGCACCTGCCATGAATGGGTTGTCGTCAGGAGCATTACAGAATACAACCAGCTTCGCGCAGCCAAGACAGTCATTCTCTTTTGTATTCTCAGCTGTCATCTTGATCACTTCGCCGAGAAGTTTGACTGCATCCATATTGATACCGGTTTTTGTGGAACCAACATTTACAGAAGAACATACAAAATCTGTTTTAGCCAGTGCCTGTGGAATGGAACGGATCAGAAGCTCGTCTGCTTTTGTCATTCCTTTTGAAACCAGTGCGGAATATCCACCCAGGAAGTTTACACCCACTTCTTTAGCAGCGCGGTCCAGTGTCTGAGCGATAGTTACGAAATCTTCAGGTGTTTTGCAGGCAGCACCACCAACCAGAGCGATTGGAGTTACGGAAATACGTTTATTTACGATCGGGATACCATACTCAGCCTCAATCTCTTTTCCTGTAGCAACAAGGTTACGTGCATAGGAAGTGATCTTGTCATAAATTTTACGATTCAGTTTATCCAGATTGGAATC
Organism: Lachnospiraceae bacterium; assembly: GCA_024403585.1. Classification (GTDB taxonomy): domain Bacteria; phylum Bacillota; class Clostridia; order Lachnospirales; family Lachnospiraceae; genus JAKSRN01. The sequence goes on from JAKSRN010000253.1 coordinate 2,115, forward strand.
AATACAGTCCATCAGGCTGATACCCATTGTAATGGTACGAACGTCCAGATTCTCATGGGAGATCATCTGGTTGGTCTCATAAACCTCATAAATGTTAATCATGAAAAAGCCTCCTTAGAATCAGATACGATGCATCATATTAAAGATGTCTTCATGCTGGCAGCGGATAATAACACCGATGGACTCTCCGATTGCCTTCAGATCTTCTGCGATCTCCTCTGCACCCTTATCAGACTTTGCAGTATCAGCAATCATCATCATATTAAAATATCCCTGGATGATTGTCTGAGAGATATCTTCGATGTTGATATTGTTATCTGCAAGATAGTTACAGATCTTAGCGATAATACCAACAGTATCTTTTCCTACAACAGTAATAATTGTTTTTTTCATAATTGACCTCCTGTCTATAACTAAACTTACTGCCCCCTGGCAGAAAGCTGATCTCTATATTTCCTTATTCTAAACTTACCACCCTATGGCAGAAAGCTGATCTCTATATTTCCTTATTCTAAACTTACTGCACTATGGCAGAAAGCCGATCTCCAGATCAGAACTCCAGCAGAGCCCCCGGCTCATCACGTTTTGCTACAGTGATATGAAAATCTGCCGACTTCCATGGATTATCCCCCATAGTTACCTCAGAGCAGACCGTTTCATAAGCCAGTGAAGGATAGTTATTCTCCTTACTGAGATGCCCCAGCACAATATGTTTCAGATTGTCATGGAGCACTTCACAGAGTAGCCGTCCCGCCGTTTCATTGGAAAGATGACCTCTGTTTCCAAGAATTCTCTGTTTCAAATGGTAAGGATAGCTTCCCACCTCCAGCATACGTACATCATGGTTGGACTCCAGAAGAAGCGCATCCAGATTCTGAAGCTGACTGGTAATATACTCATTATAATAACCAAGATCGGTAGCAATGGCAGCTTTCTTTCTCTCCGTCTCCACACGGTATCCCACAGGATCTGCTGCATCATGGGAAATGCTGAATGGATGCACCGTAATATCTCCGATTCTCACATCCTGATCTGCCGCAACCGGTCGAAAAAGCCCTTCCGGGATCTTCCCTACACTCTTTGTAGAAAGGATCCGCTGGTAAGTACCCTCGGTTGTATAGATCGGTATACCATGTTTTCTAGCCAGTACTCCAATACCTGCAATATGATCAATGTGCTCATGTGTCACAAAAATCGCATCAATCTCAGCGGTCTTGCGGTCGATGCTGTTAAGGCCGGCTTCGATCCTTTTACCACTGATTCCGGCATCGATCAGGACACCGGTATTTTCACTGCCCGCGAAGATACAGTTTCCACTGCTTCCGCTGGCGATTGAACATAATTTCATATGTTTCCTCCAGTT
>JAKSRN010000254.1 GCA_024403585.1 Lachnospiraceae bacterium
CTCTGCAGAACCTGCGGCGTCTGCTACAACCGTGTGAAACATCATCTCTCTATCCCAGAATACTGCTAACTGTCCCATATTATCCTTTAATAACTCCTAATGGTTTCATGCGGCAGATAATCCGTGAAAGTCCGGCTTCTGCCACTGTTTTTACGACTTCGCTGCTCGGCTTATAGACCGCAGGCGCTTCTTCAGCGATTGCAGCCTGATTCGGTGCTTTAACAAGAATACCCTGCTCAAGCAGAGAGGCTGCAACTTCGTCTCCGGTCTGCATCTTTTTTGCACTCGAGCGGCTCTTTACGCGGCCTGCGCCGTGACAGGTGCTGCCGAAGGTCTGCTGCATTGCGGCATTTGTTCCTGCGAGAAGATAGGATGATGTCCCCATACTTCCCGGAATAATAACCGGCTGACCTTCCGCACGATACACAGACGGCACTTCTGCGCATCCGGGTCCGAATGCACGCGTTGCACCTTTCCGGTGAACGCAGACCATCTCTTTTGCGCCGTTTACCTCATGTGTTTCATGCTTTGCAACATTGTGTGCAACATCATAGACAAGAGGCATCTCTTCGTAGGAGATGCCAAAACGCTTTACCATAATCTCGCGCACAGCATGAGTGATAAACTGCCTGTTTGCCCATGCATAGTTTGCCGCTGCTGCCATGCCGCCAAAGTATGCCTCGCCTTCTTTAGATGAAAGCGGCGCGCAGGCAAGCTGGCGGTCAGGAAGTCTGATGCCGTATTTATCTGCAGCTTCTTCCAAGACTTTCAGATGGTCAGTACAGACCTGATGTCCTAAGCCCCTTGAGCCGCAGTGAATCATGATACATATCTGTCCTGCAGAAACACCAAAGACCTCCGCAGTTTTTTCATCAAAGATTTCTTCTGCTTTCTGAATTTCGAGGAAATGGTTTCCAGAACCAAGTGTGCCGCACTGCGGAATGCCGCGTTTTCGCGCCTTGTCGCTGACTGCAGAAATATCAGCGCCGGAAAGGCATCCGTTTTCTTCACAGTGTTCAACATCGGATGTCATTCCATAGCCAAGCTCTACTGCGTAGGAAGAACCTTCTTCCATAACTTTCGTCAGGTCTTTCTGCGAAAGCCTTAAGGGACTTTTTGCGCCGACTCCGACAGGCACTGCTTCATAGAGTTCATCAATTAAGCCCTGCTTATCAGTAAGGTCTTCTTCGGTAAGCGGGGTTGTAATCATGCGAACACCGCAGTTGATATCAAAACCGACACCGCCGGGAGAAATTACACCTTCTGTTTCGTCAAAAGCTGCAACTCCTCCAATCGGAAAACCGTACCCCCAGTGGATATCCGGCATTCCAAAGGAACTTTTGACAATGCCCGGAAGGCATGCAACGTTTCCAAGCTGAGTCAGCGCCCCGTCTTCTATCGATTCTGCAAGAACGTCGGATAAAAAAAATCTTCCGGGAACCCGCATGCCGGAGACAAAACCTTGCGGAATCTCCCACTCAACAGGACCCGTTCGCCGGATATTTTCATTCATAGTTCAGATGTCAAAGATTATTATGAGTTCATACTCTGTATTTGTTTTGGTCAGTGTAAGCCCTGAGTAGGAGATTCCTTTTACCTCAATGCCTCCGGAGTGCTTTCCGCGCTCAAAAGGAATTCCTGAAACAGTTCCTGTGATACTCGTTTCATCTGCAGTAAGAGAAAAAGCAGACGGCACCAGATACTCTGTTTCCATGATGAAAAGAAGTTCTGATAAGAAATTCACACAGAGTTCTGCCGGAGTTGTGCCTTCAGCCTCAATTGAAACCGCTATCTCTGATGGTTCACGCTTGTATTTTCCATACATCACCTGTGATAATGCAAACCCGCTTTCTGCAAGAAGGAGAGAAAAATCAGATGCAGTTATCCGCATCTTTACATCTGCAGTATGCTCAAGCTCTTCAAACGGCATTATTCGTATGCAGAGATATTAAAGCGGGGTACCATCCGCATTGATATTTCAGAAATCCATTCCAGCTGATATCGTGAGATATAGATAAGATGATCTCCTGCTTTGATGATAACATCAGTCGGTTTCGGCGGCTTTACTTTAACCGACATAAGAACAGGTCCGCTGCAGGAGGTACTGATACGGAAATCTCCTCCCCGTTCATCCATATAGGCAATTACTTCCGGCGTTACCGGAATCTCAGAAGCAGGCGGTATATTTCTCACTCCCTGTTAAAAATAAAAATCAGGCTGAAGCGACTGCATTAAGCAGGCGTTCAACTAAGGTAATATACTGCGGGCGAAGCTCATATACTCCGGCATCCCCGTCTCTTTCGCGTCTGATAGAAAGAATACCCAGTTTAGAAGCCATAGTACCAAGCATCGATGCAACAGAATGAAGACTTACCGTGAATTTCTCGGAGAGGAAGGTATATACCTGATTTACGGTAACAGTCTTTAATTTCAAAAGAAATGCCAGAAGCTCTCTTCTGATTCCTGATGTATCGCGTGATAAATAATTCTGAAGCCTTTTTTCGATTTCAGCTTTCAAATCAGACGCTGTAAACATGATTAAAATTTTATTATTCGCTATATAAATAAGTGTCTGTATTATATCAGAGAAGAGGCAATTAATAGTAACAATCATGCGTCATCCGTTCTACGAAAAAAAGATTGCTTCAGAACTTACTCTGTTTCCAAAAGAACTCTGTATAATGCTTACCGGCGCAGAGGCTGAAAACTCTCCGGAAAAAATATCTGATGTAGTCAACTGGACTGCAGCATTTCCTCAGATTGAACGGCTGATATTCCATATTTCAACATCTCATCCGGAAAGTATCTCAATACCGGCAAGGAATCTGAAAGGAACAGTCCGCTTCGTGTCAGAGAACAAAGATACGGTATCAGGCAGCGGGAAGCCTGAGGTAATTATAGCGATTGGTAAAAGCGGAAGACAGGAAATCTGCGATGCAATAGTATCTCTTGCTGAAGAGAAAACCGCTCCTGAAAATGTTTCTGAAAAAGTAATCGAAGATAAACTGAAGTTTCAGGTGTCTCCCGATTATGTTATTAAGACAGGCGGCAGTCATCTGACTGATTTTCTTATCTGGCAGTCGGTTTATTCAGAGTTGTTCTTCACTGATGTAAACTGGAATCACTTCCGCCGCGTTGATTTCCTGCGCGCCCTTCGCGATTTTCAGACACGCAGCCGCCGCTTCGGCAAATAAGAGAAAAGAGAAATAGTTTCAGGAGAAACAAGGTAGTATCATCATGTCACTGCAAAATATTCTGCATCCGAAAACATCAACAGGACTTCTTATCCGGGACATTGTGTTTGTCTTACTTATTGTAGGAATAATTGGTCTGATTCTTTTCGGCACATCTGGAACATGGCCTGCACTTGTAGCAGTGGAATCAGGAAGTATGGAGCCGAATATCATGACCTACTCTCTGGTATTTGTTGCAGA
>JAKSRN010000255.1 GCA_024403585.1 Lachnospiraceae bacterium
ATGAAACAGGTAGTTGTTGTAGGTGGCGGAGCCTCCGGTCTTATGGCAGCGATCACTGCTGCAAGAGAAGGAGCAGCTGTCACAATTCTTGAAGCATGTGATAAACCCGGAAAAAAAATACTGGCTACCGGCAACGGACGCTGTAATCTTACCAATCGGAAACAGGAGCTTTCCTGTTATAACGGAGAGCACAGCTTTGTATCCGGCATTCTTGATCAGTGGGGAATGGAAGAGACTCTTTCTTTTTTCCACGATCTTGGACTCTGGACCAAAGAAAGAGATGGCTGGGTTTATCCAAGAACCGACCAGGCTGTTTCTGTCCTTCAGCTGCTTTTACAGGAATTAAGCCGGTTAAAGGGTAAATTGAAAACCCAGGAAAGGGTTACAAATATTGTAAAAAACACAGATCCTGCATCAAAAAGATTCACTGTCTATACAGAAGGATGGCATTATGATGCTGATGCGGTGATCATTGCCTGCGGAACACCAGCTTCCAATATCGAAGGTGTTTCCGATCAGGCACTTCAGATCGCTTCTTCCTTTTCTGTTGCTGCCCATGCTTTTCGTCCATCTCTGGTTCCTTTGAGATGTGTCCGTGAAAACTACTTTGCCAAATGGGCAGGTGTAAGAGCACAGGCGGAATTAAAACTGCTATGTGACGGAAAAGTCGTGCAAACAGAAATCGGAGAGGTACAGTTAACGGATTACGGGATTTCAGGAATCCCTGTATTCCAGTTGTCCTCTGAGGCAGGCAAGCTGCTGGAGGACGGAATGAAACCTGTAGTAGAGATCAATTTTTTCCCGGATCTGCCTTTAGAAGAAGTCAAAGGCAGAATTCAGGATTTAGCAGAGACATATCCTGAAAAACGTCCGGAACAGCTGCTTACCGGATTATTGCCTGATAAACTGATCGCAGCTTTTTGTGGAAAGAAAACACCATGGACGAAGGTTCTCGAACAGGCTTCCTGCTGCCGTGTGAGAATTGCTTCCACAGGACCATTGAAACAGGCTCAGATCTGTGCAGGTGGTATCTCTGCTAAAGAACTTTCTTCCCATATGGAAGTGAAAAAAATCCCCGGATTATATTTTACCGGAGAATGTATCGATATAGATGGCCGATGTGGCGGTTACAATCTGCAGTGGGCCTGGTCAACAGGTGCTGTTGCCGGAAAACACGCAGCCTTAATGGAGGATTTATGATTCAGATCAGTCAGATCAATATGCCTGTAGGACACACAGAAGAGGAATTAAAAAAGAAGATCGGTAAACTGCTCCGTATTGCACCGGGACAGATTCGTGAACTTCGTATAATCCGCCGTTCTGTTGATGCCCGCAAGAAACAGGAAATCAAATATTCCTATACCGTAGGAGTCTCAGTGAAAAATGAGACCGATCTTATCAATCGTTCCAAAGGAAAGAACGGGATCTCCTCATGGAAAGACAACCGCTATATCTTCCCGGAGCCAGGAGATACTCCGCTTACATATCCCCCGGTAATCGTGGGAAGCGGACCAGCCGGACTTTTCTGTGCATGGAAGCTGGCAAAGCATGGTTATAAACCGATCCTTCTGGAAAGAGGCGAATCTGCCTCCAGAAGAAAAGAGATTGTTGATTTCTTCTGGAAGACAGGAGTGCTGGATCCGGATTGTAATGTACAGTTTGGTGAAGGTGGTGCCGGAACATTTTCTGATGGCAAGCTCAATACCGGCGTAAAGGGAGAGAAAGATAAAAATCACAGAAACCAGGAGGTTCTGGATCTATTTGTAAAGGCCGGTGCGCCGGAAAATATCCGTTATGACGGCCGCCCTCATCTGGGAACAGATCTTCTGGTCCGTATTGTGGAAAATATCAGAGAAGATATTATCCGCCTGGGAGGTACTGTACGCTTCCGTACCACAGTTACCGATCTCAAAATTAAAGATGATACTATTCAGTCAGTGATCACAGAGGCTGGAGAGGAGATTCCTTGCCAGGCACTTGTTCTTGCAATCGGTCACAGTGCAAGAGATACCTTCCGTATGCTGGAAAGCAGAAATCTGTCTATGGAAGCGAAATCCTTTGCTGTGGGAGTAAGGATCGAACATCCGGAAAGTCTCATCACAGAAAGTCAGTATGGAAGCAACCCACCGAAGGAACTGGGCGCTGCGAATTATAAGCTTGCCCAAACACTGGAGAATGGAAGAGGCGTATTCTCCTTCTGCATGTGTCCGGGTGGTTATGTGGTAAATGCCTCCTCCGAAGAAGGAATGCTGGCTGTTAACGGCATGAGTTATTCCGGCCGAGATTCCAGAAACTCCAACGGAGCGATCGTGGTTTCCGTAGATCCTAAAGACTTTCTTCCTTACCAGGATACATCCCTTCCGGAAGCCCTTAACGGTCTTGCTTTTCAGAGACATCTGGAAAAACAGGCTTACAAAATCGGCAATGGAAAAGTTCCTGTACAGCGATTTGCTGATTTTAAAGAGAAAAAAGCAGGCGGAAGAGGCTCCTTTGATCCATGCATCTGCGGCGCCTATGACTATGCAAATACTGCAGAGATATTCCCTGCATTTTTATATGAATCCCTGAAAGAGGGAATTACAGGTTTTGATCGTAAGATCAAAGGATTCGGTATGGATGATGCTTTGATCTCCGGTGTGGAGAGCAGAACCTCTTCTCCTGTAAGGATCAACAGAGATGAGGGATATGAAAGCAATATCCGTGGCATCTATCCTTGTGGAGAGGGCGCCGGTTATGCCGGTGGCATTACTTCAGCAGCCATGGATGGCTTAAGGGTTGCTGAAAGTATCGGAGCAAAATACCGAAATTTTACTTCTGATTAAATTTGTGTTATACTAAGTGGTGGCATTTTTCCGGGAAGAGAGTAGAACGGAGAGATGCATGAATGAAACCAACCCATTACACCAGACTACGAAAGATCTTCCCATCGAACAGAGACCCTATGACAAATGCCTCATGTATGGTCCTGAACAGCTGACAAACAAAGAATTGTTAGCTGCAATTCTGCACACCGGTTCTGCCGGGTTAAATGTACTTGAAACATCCGAGAGGATCTTGAAGAAGTGTCAGGAGAAGGGCGGCCTCTGTGGCTTATATCGACTGACCATTCCGGAACTCACAAAAATCCCTGGAATTGGACCTGCAAAAGCAGCACGGATCCAGTGTATAGGGGAATTATCCAGAAGGATGGCCAGTTCCAGCGCACCGAAAGCCAGAAGATTTTTCAGTCCGGCCGATATCGCAGATTTTTATATGGAACGTCTGCGGCACCAGGAACAGGAAGTGGTATGGTGTCTGATGCTGGATACAAAGAACGCTTTTCTTGGAGAGCGGCTGATCTCCATGGGAACGGTGAATAAGTCCCTTTTATCACCAAGAGAGATTTATCAGGCCGCACTTTCCTGCAGCGCTGTATCCATTGTACTGGTTC
>JAKSRN010000256.1 GCA_024403585.1 Lachnospiraceae bacterium
GTCTCCCTGATCGTTATACTCTTAATCACCTGCTCCGCATCCAACTGACAGATAATCTCCACTCCTCTGTAATTGGTAATACTGTACCTTCCCTTGAATATACTGGCATTATGCGATATATCATCCGATCCGACCATCTCATCCCTGTACGCAGCATCAAACACTGCTACATGATCTCCAACAGATACATCTTTGCGAAGCACCCCTTTACATGCTTTTGTAAGTGTAATACTTCCCACACTTCCATCTTCTTTTTTGGAAATAGACACGCCATTCTTTAACTCATCCTGCTGTTCATTCACTCTGGCCAGATAGTAGCCGATCTGATGTTCTCCAAAACTTTCTGTACAGTTTTTTGATGGATCTGTACATGTTTTTCTATCTTTAAGCCAGGAAGTGCCGGCTTTTGTTAAAGCCAGCACCCCGATAAGAAGCAGGATTATCACGATACTGATCTTCATGATTTTCCCTTTATTCATATAGTTTCCCTTTTAACCCCTGACCTTAATCTGTTACAGGTCTGTTTGTAATAGTATTTACAGTAGTAATAGTTCCTGTAGATGGATCATAGGTAAATACATTCCAGTAGATATCATTTCCCTGATCTGTCGGTGCATTATAGGTTGCCACCAGCTGATCATCCTTGTATACCTTAACCTGTGCACCTGAAGTAGAGATATGCTGACTTCCTGCAAAATGATGAACATAGAAGTAGTACATTCCATTGGAAGTCTCATGCAAAGTAGTTGTCTCAGGGCCATAACTGTCTACATCGTCCAGATCAAGGTCAGCGTAGAGAGTATCTCCTGCAGAATAGGTTTTATTACTATAATAGATATGGAAATTTCCATCTCCGTTTGCTTTCGGACCTACCAGGTGTGAATCCAGATCTCTTGGGTTCTCTCCCCAGGTCAAGACAATTCGCAGCTCACTGTCACCCAGAATTGGGGAAAGTGCTACATCCTGACTTATTCCATCACCTGTCGCGATAATGTTTCTGTAAGTAGTTACATAATTATCTGCCTGAACTTCCATGGTATAGTAACCTGCCGGAAGTTTATCGAACTCGTAATATCCTTCTGCATTGGTTGTTACAACAACTTCGGCTCCGTCTTCATAAGCAAGCGTGTTACCGGATTTATTATTATGATTCAGTCTGAAGCGGATCTCCGCATTCTCAATTGGGCAGGCATTCGTTGCATCAGTGATCATACCTGTAATAATACTGTCTGTTACCGGATGCAGCATGACAGATGCTTCCAGATAAGTAGTCTGTCCCACGTTGATCTCAATATCTTCGATCACTTCTGTCAGATATCCGTATGCTGATACCTCAACTGTATAGTTGCCTTCTTCCAGTTTACGTCCGAAGGATCCATCAGTATTGCTGTAGCTTGTTTTAACAGCTCCGGTTTCCTGATTGGTGTATGTAACAGTGGCATTTACAAGTGGTGAGCCTGTATCATATGCAGCTACTGAACCGGCGATCTGTCCGTTACTGGATACCAGTTTATAGCCACCTGCACCAGCATGCTCGAATCTGGTATTGGCATTTCTCGAATCTGTAGCACCGCAGACAGCTACTGTTGTATTATAGGCTTCATCTGCTGTTGTGTGATATACAAGCAGATTGTTTCCGACACACTCAACAAGACAGTCGTTACAGTAATCTACAGAAACCACATCGGTAAATCCGTATACCACTTCTGCACCTTTACTGATCAGTGCATCAGCGATTGTGTTGTTGTAAAGGCTGTAGCAGGTTCCCAGGAAGAACATACACTCATCCAGATCACCTGGGTTATAGTATTTATCAAAGAATCCGGCTCCGACTGCTACGATTCCTCCACCCATGAAGCCTCCGAAAAGACTTCCATCGTTAGCAATAACAATGATTCTTTCAGACTCCCAGTCAGCTGAAACAAAGGATTCCCAGCTGCCCATAGTCTCTCCGGTAAGGATATATGGATCCTTATCCATGATCGTCCATGCGGAATTCGTTACATTGCTGAGATTACCGTGACTGTCGATCAGAACCGATCCATACTGTCCAAAGCTTTTGAAAGCGTCCATAGTTGCAGCGTTATCATCGAAATTCACAACACTGGAACCAAATTCATTGGCGATCAGGTTTCCGCAATCCAGGAAATCATCATACTCAAAACCGTTATGTCTGAACGGTCTTACCACACAGACATCTGTTTTATCATTGGCAGCTTCCAGGTCAAGATTACCCAGCTGATTTGCAAGGGAATTGTATGAGTTTCCTCCTGAAGAAGCAATGATACTTCCATGCTCATCTGTAGTAGGTGCTTTTACCATGGATGCAGCATCGGTAGCTTCTGTCTCCTGATGTGGTGTCCAGTCAATGGTGATTCCCCACTGAGTTCTCAGAAGAATTGCACTGTGATCCTCGGCTTCCTCATATCCTTCAATATCTGTCTGCTCATCCAGATATTTGAGTGCATCATCGATTGTCTCACAGGCATTCAGTGCCTCAATGATCTCTGTTGTACGATCATAATCCGCAGATGTGATCTCTGTATAGAAGTAGATACTGCATGTCTCACTGACTGCATCCAGACACTCTGCATGGAAGTATGCAAATCCTCTCTGATCACTTCCAATTGTACCTGTTCCGGTGAAGATACCGTCTCCGGCTACCTCATCACCATCTGTTCCTTCATCATTCAGATATGCTGCCGCATTACCCTGATCATCCATAACAGTTACAGGATCTGTGATCATAAACTGTGAATTGATCTTTGCAAAGAAGGTTACCTGTGCGCTGTCTCCCACAAGGATATCGTTTGTATCTGCATAGAAATATTCGATCGTAAAGCTGCCATCCACATCTACATTGATGTTTCCGTGGTCTGGTTCAGGGGTTTCCGGCTGGACCTCTTTCTCATAGTATACACATCCCTCGACTACAACCTTATCACCGTCAACTGAAACGGTGGATACAACTGTAATGGTACGGTCCTCTGTCTGTCTTGGTGCTGCGTTTACGACTCTGCTATTTCCAAATACCAGTCCTAAAGAGATTGTAAGAACCAGGAATAAGGAATAGAACATGTCGTTGTTTCTCTGTCTGTTCTTTCTTCTCTTTGCAGCTTTCTTCTTGTTGTTCATGTACGCATATACGACTGCTACAAGAAGGATCACTGAGATTGTAAGAACGATTCCCCAGATCACGATATTTTTATGATCTCCGGTACTTGGAGTTTTGCCAAGATTATTGAATGTTACTTTACCGTTGTTACCGGAAGAAGCATTGTTGTTTCCTGAATTGTTACCGTTATTGGCAGTATTGCTGTAGATGATCTTGCCGGTATTTCCGGAGTTATTATTGCCGGAATTGTTACCGGTTGCAGGTCTTGTGGTGGTTCCACTGGTATTGCTTCCTGTATTTCCAGGTCTTGTAGT
>JAKSRN010000257.1 GCA_024403585.1 Lachnospiraceae bacterium
TGACAGGAAGTAATCCTACCAGATACAGTGCCTTAAGCGAAGAGCTTCAGGAGTACGAAACCTATATCGTAGAAGATTTCCTGATGAAAGAGACAGGAATCCTGGATTCCGGTGCCATCAACTATTATGATGATATCTATCTTTCCTGGAAGGAAGGTAATATTTCTCTGAAGGACTTCCTTGCCTATGCAGTAAGCAAGAACTGGATCGATGTATCCATCTTTGCTCAGGAAGATACTTATCTGAATTCCACAGAAGTGTATCAGACACTGGCCTATACCATTCAGTCTAAACTGGAGAAAGATGATGATTTCAGTAAGCTGCTCTATAAATATATGCTGCTGAAGGATGAAGTATCTCCGGAAGAAGTAGTCAACCTTTGTTATGCACAGGGGATCTTAAATCCTGATGACGGCGATTACGAGCAATTCCGAAATGGACAGCTTAGTGCCCATGATCTGATGCTGATCAAGATCTCCAAGCTGGATATCACACCTGCTCAGCTGGCTCTGGATCCATGTTCCGGTTCCGTTGTAGTTGTTGATCCGGACAACGGAGAAGTACGAGCAATGGTTTCTTATCCTGGTTATGACAATAATCGACTTGCCAATAACATGGATACTGAGTACTACAATGCTCTTTACAGCGATCTTTCAACACCGTTCTATAACAAGGCGACCCAGCAGCTGACAGCACCCGGATCTACATTCAAACCGGTTATGGCCGCTGCGGGACTTACAGAACATGTCATCGATGAGACTACAAAAGTAAATTGTAACGGACTTTTCGGTGAGGGACTTGTTGGTGAATCTGACCAGATCCACTGCTGGTATCTGGATGGTCATGGTGATCTGGATATCGTTGGTGGTATTACCAACTCCTGTAACGTATATTTCTGTACTGTTGGTTATAAACTGGGACTTCAGGAGAATGAACTAACAGGTCAGGAACAGTTTAATCAGGATCAGGCCCTTGCCATCATCCGTAATTATGCATCACTTTTTGATCTGGGTAAGAAGAGTGGTATTGAGCTTACTGAGTCAACACCGAAGATTTCTGAAGATCTTGCTCTTCCTTCCTCTATCGGTCAGGGTACTCATCTGTATACAACTGTTGGTCTTGCACGTTATGCAGCAACTCTTTCCAACAGTGGTACCAGCTACGAATTACACCTGCTTGATAAGGTACTGGATAATAACCAGCAGGAGATTAAAAAGTTTGAATCCAAGGTTTCCTCACAGCTGGATCTGGATCAGAGTGTATGGAATGATATCCATGCCGGTATGAGAGGTGTAATCACCACCAAGCAGGCTTTTGAGAATTTCCCTGTTGAGCTGAGCGGTAAAACAGGTACAGCCCAGGAATCTTCTACACGATCCAACCATGCGCTCTTCGTCGGTTATTCTCATTATGGAGACACAGAAGAGGATATTGCCATGGCTGTTCGTATTGCTTACGGATATTCTTCCTCCAACTGTATGATGGTAGCCAAAGATATGCTGAGCTATTATTATAATCTGCAGGATGAGACAGAGATCCTTACCGGTACATCTGATGTAGAAGGTATCACCAACTCACAGCATGACTAATAAACGAGGGTTTTGCCTATGTTGAGACATTATAAACTTAAAGATTACAATTTCAGACTGGTTCTTTTGCTGGCCGCCATCAGTACGATTGGTGTATTGCTGGTTGGTTCTGCAGAACCAAGTCTGCAGTTTAAACAGATGATCGGTATGATCGCCGGACTTATTCTGATGATCATCATATCCCTGTTTGACTATAGCTGGGTGCTTACCTTTTACTGGGTGATCTATCTGATCAATATTGCCATGCTTCTTTTGGTAATTGTCATCGGTTCCACCAAAAAAGGTGCTTCCAGATGGATTACCATCGGTGGTGCCAATGGTTTTCAGTTCCAGCCAACAGAACTGGCCAAGATCCTTTTGATCTTGTTCTTTTCCATGTATCTTATGAAGCATGAGCAGGATCTGAATACCTTCTGGACCATTCTGAAGGCCTGCATTCTTCTGTTTATCCCACTGGCACTGGTTATCCGTCAGCCGGATCTGAAGAACACAATTACGATCACCATCCTGTTTTGTATTATCATGTATGTGGCAGGTCTTAGTTATAAGATCATAGGAGGCGTAATTGTGATCGCCGTACCTCTGGTTATCATTGCCTTGTTCCTCATTACGCAGACAGATATGAAGATCATTGATGATTATCAGAAGCAGCGTATCATGTCCTTCCTTCATTCGGACAATGAAGAGTATTCTGACGATGTCATTCAGCAGGAAAACTCAATTACCGCTATTGGATCAGGAAGAATGACAGGAAAAGGTCTGAATAACAACGAAGTATCTTCCTCTAACAAAGGAAACTTTGTAGCCGAGATCCAGAATGACTTCATCTTTGCGGTAGCAGGAGAGGAGCTGGGATTCGTTGGCTGTACGGTTATTCTGCTTCTATTGTTCTTTATATGCTTTGAATGTGTCCGAATGGGATCACGAGCCAAGGATCTGTCAGGAACGCTGATCTGCAGCGGTATGGCTTCTCTTGTTGCCATTCAGAGCTTTATCAATATCTGTGTAGCAACAGGTCTTTTTCCTAATACCGGAACACCGCTTCCTTTCGTAAGTTACGGTCTTACTTCCCTTATGAGTCTTTATATCGGAATGGGATTTGTTATGAACGTGGGACTACAGAATAAATACTATTATGGAGGTATCCTTCGCGATGAGCGCTTCAGATAAACATTCCTCTGAATGGATCCGAGAAACTAAAAGAAAAGATGGCGTGATTCTTCCTGAAGAAGAACCGAATGAGGCATTTCCCGAAGGAGAAGAGCCGGAAGAGGAGGATCTTAAGGGTGATAAGGCTATTAAGATCGTCAATATTCTGATCGTTTCAATCCTCATCTGCATCATAGCTCTTGCTGCAGTTCTGCTGATCCCTATGATCCAGAAGCAGCATACACTGGATCTGTCAGTCCCTTATAAGGCTAGCGGCATGGTAAGCGGATCAAGGGCTGAGACATTACAGAACGATATGCAGGCAAAGCTTTTTGCTGCCGATCTGGTTGTTACAACGGATAATATTCTGAATCCGGCGATCAATATCACTGATGAGACAGAGGGTAATATCCTTGTTAATCTTGAAACCAAAGAAACTTTATATGCTAAGAATATCTATACACGACTGTTCCCTGCATCTGTAACCAAACTTATGACCGGAATCATCTGCATGAAGTATGGCAATATGGATCAGGTGGTTATGATCCAGGACAGTGATGTAAATCTGGAAGCAGGAGCGCAGCTCAGTGGACTTCAGCCTGGCGATCTTCTTACAATGAACCAGCTGCTTCATATTCTTCTGGTCTATTCTGCCAATGATGCAGGTATGGCTATAGCACGTACCATTGC
>JAKSRN010000258.1 GCA_024403585.1 Lachnospiraceae bacterium
ACCTGTTTGTTCTTCATGATGTAATCTAAAAGAGATACAACTGTCAGAATCAGTGATACATAGATCAGAATCTGTCCAATGATATGGGAGATGCTTCCCGGAATCATCAGCATCAGCCAGATGATCATGAACATCTGGAATACTGTTTTGAATTTTCCCCAGTAGCTTGCTGCGATTACGATACCGTTATCGGAAGCAATGAGGCGGAATCCGCTGATGATAAACTCTCTTGCGATGATGATGATAACGATCCATGCAGGAAGATCTTTCGTATCGATCAGACAGATCATTGCTGTACAAACCAGCAGTTTGTCTGCCAGTGGATCCATAAATTTTCCGAAGTCAGTTACAAGATTATATTTTCTTGCAATCTTTCCATCCAGCATGTCTGTAAGGCTGGCAATACAGAAGATTGCCAGTGCGATATAGCGGCATACTACGTAGGACATTCCCGGAATCGGAACCATCATAAAGATTACGAAGAATGGAATCATGCACATACGAAGCACGGTCAGTTTGTTTGGTAAATTCATCCTTTTTTACTCCTCTTTTTTAAATAGTGAAAACTGTTTTTCTTTCATCAACATAACACTGTATGACAAAATAATCAACACTATTTTGATTTCTCATAAGCTGCCACTTCTTCTTCCAGCATATCGTAAGCTTCTACCAGGTCTCCGATCAGGTCATACTCTTCTGCTCCTGTGACACGTGCTTTTACAAAATCACCGGAATTGAGTGTTTCGTCCGTATTCAGGAAGAAGTATCCGTCTACGCCTGGAGTGTCTGCATAGGTGCGGCAGACGTAGGCATTTTCATTCGGGACATATCCTTCTACTACTACATCCAGTTCCTGGCCGATGCGTTTGGTTCCGTTGTCGTAGGAAACCTCCTGCTGCAGGGAGAGGATCTCATCCTGCCAGTCGAGTTTGGTCTCCTCGTCGATCTGATCCGGGAACTCTGCTGCCGGTGTGCCCTCTTCCGGAGAATAGGTGAATACACCCAGACGGTCGAACTCGATCTCGTCCACAAACTCCATCATCTCCTCATGCTGCTCCTCTGTCTCGCCAGGGAATCCTGTGATCAGAGAGGTTCGAAGAACAATGTCCGGAATCTGTCTGCGAAGCTCTGTGATGATATCGATCAGCTCCTGCTTTGTTGTGCGGCGGCCCATTCTCTTCAGAACTGTATCATTGCAGTGCTGGATCGGCAGATCCAGATAATGGCAGATCTTTGGCTCGTCACGCATTACCTGAATCAG
This sequence comes from Lachnospiraceae bacterium, assembly GCA_024403585.1. Lineage (GTDB taxonomy): Bacteria > Bacillota > Clostridia > Lachnospirales > Lachnospiraceae > JAKSRN01. The sequence continues at coordinate 1,262 of JAKSRN010000258.1, forward strand.
TTCCGGATAGATCTCTTCCGGATAGCAATACAGTACTCGGATCCAGCGGATGCCTGGAATCTCACAAAGCTTTTTTAGTAAGATATGGAGTGATTTTTCCCCATAAATGTCTTTTCCGTAAATAGTTGTCTCCTGTGCTACAAGAATCAGCTCACGGACACCCTGTGATGCCATCTCAGTAGCCTCTTCCAGCAGTTCTTCCATTGGAACACTGCGGAATTTGCCGCGGAGCTTAGGGATAATGCAGTAGGTACAGTGTTTTTCACAGCCTTCTGCAATCTTCAGATATTCATAATGACCGCCTGTGGTCATCAGTCGTTTTTTCTCGTTGTCAGGAAGACCTGTCAGCGGTTTCATGATCAGGCTTCTCTCACCCTGATCACAGGACTCGATGGCTGTCAGGATCTCGTCATAGCTGTTTGTTCCGATTACAGCATCTACTTCCGGGATCTCATCCAGGATTTCCTGACGGTAACGCTCTGCAAGACAGCCGGTTACGATCAGGCAGCGGCATTTACCATCTTTTCTGTATTCTGCCATCTCGAGAATATTGGATACACTCTCTTCTTTGGCATCATGAATGAAAGCACAGGTATTGACAACAATGGCCTCAGCTTCGGTCTCGTCGTCCACAACCACATGGCCGCGACTGCTAAGTTTTCCAAGCATATGCTCGGAATCCACCAGGTTTTTGTCACAGCCAAGAGATATAAACAAAATTTTCATATTTTTCTCCGTTTATCCACAATCATCGAAATCCGCCGTAAGCGGCATGTCGGTGTTTACGAGAACCTCTTCACATGCGATGAACAAGCATAGTGCACGTTCATTGCATATTCATCGTTGCCCTCGCGAAAAGAAAGGAAGGCTTCTTTCGAATCCTTCCCTTAGATTTCTATTGATTCATACCGAACAGGCTGTAAGACTTACGCCTCTACAGTCTCCTCTGCAACAGCCTCGATCTCCTCTGCGATCTCCAGGATCTCTTCTACAGGCTCTTCTGCTGCGATTTCTTCCTCAACATAACCCTCAGAACCAGGAATGATGTTAACTTTTCCCTCGTAGAGTTCCTGGATTGCTACTGACAGAGCTTTTTTGCCTCTCTCATGTTTTACCAGGGCAGGATCTCCTGCTGTGATCTGACGAGCACGTTTGCTGGATGCAAGTACGATAGAGTAACGGCTGGTTACGATTGGCTCCTCGTCTTCAGCGATGTCTTTGTTGATCTCGTCAATAAGCTCTTTATATGATGGATGTATCATTATGCATTCTCCTTCCTTACTTTCAGTTCTTTTTTCATCTTATCTATCATCTCCTGGCGGCTGGAGGTGCGGTTTTTCTGAGCCTGGATCAGCTCATGCATCTCCTTCACGCAGGTATCAAGATCATCATTAATGACCAGATAATCATATCTGTCCATAAATTCTGCTTCTTCTACGGCACGGTCCATACGGGAACGAATCACCTCTGGTGTTTCAGTTCCTCTGGAAACCAGTCGTCTCTCCAGCTCTTCTGCACTTGGAGGTGTAACAAACAGAAGCAGTACATCCGGTACCAGATTTCTTACATTCAATGCACCCTGGATCTCAATCTCCAGAATCACATCCTTGCCCTGCTCCAGCATCTCTTCTACGTATGCCTTAGGTGTTCCATAGTAGTTGCCAACATACTGGGCATGCTCAAGAAAACCGTTCTCAGCGATCATAGCTTCGAACTCTTCTTTTGTTTTATAGAAATAATGTACTCCGTCTACCTCACCTTCACGAGGTTTTCTTGTTGTACATGAGATGGACAGCGCATAGTTGTCATACTGACTCATCAGCGCTTTCATCAGTGTTCCTTTTCCTGCACCGGAAAAACCGGATACAACTGTGAGGATTCCTCTACTCATTATAGTCTTTCTCCTCTCGTAATCCTGCCTCCAGATTCACACGTTTTCCAACAGTTTCCGGCTGGAGGGCTGACAGAAGGATGGTTCCGTTATCCAGGATAAGGACAGCTTTTGTCCTTCTTCCCTGGGTTGCATCTACAGCTGTTCCGTCTTCCTTTGCTTTGGCCACCAGTCGTTTGATGGGTGCGGCGTCAGGATTCACGACAGCCATTACTTTTTCTGCATTCACAAGATTACCAAATCCAATATTTATCAGTTTCAT
>JAKSRN010000259.1 GCA_024403585.1 Lachnospiraceae bacterium
ACAACTACTTACGGTGTTGGTCAGGTCATCAAAGATGCCATTCAAAAAGGCTGCCGAAACTTTATTGTAGGTATTGGAGGAAGCGCAACAAATGATGGCGGTGTCGGCATGCTGCAGGCACTCGGATTTGGATTTCTGGACCAAAATGGTGTTCCGATCGCTTTCGGTGCAAAAGGCCTGAAGGATCTCTGCACAATTACAACTGATCATGTGATTCCGGAACTCGCTGAATGTCATTTCCGTGTGGCATGTGATGTTACAAATCCTCTTTGTGGCGAAAAAGGCTGTAGTGCTATTTTCGGACCACAGAAAGGTGCTACGCCATCCATGATTATGATGATGGACAATTGGCTGAAGGATTATGCTGCTCTTGCCGCCAGAACTTTCCCGAAAGCGGATCCGGATCAGGCTGGTTGCGGAGCCGCAGGCGGACTTGGATTTGCATTCCTTACTTTTACAAATGCGGAACTGGAATCCGGAATCCGTATCATTCTGGATGAAACCCAACTGGAAGACTATATCAAAGATGCGGATATTGTTATTACCGGCGAAGGACGTCTGGATGCCCAGACCGTAATGGGAAAAGCACCAAGCGGCGTGGCAGATATTGCCAAAAAACATGGCAAACGTGTCATTGCTTTTTCCGGATCCGTTACCAAAGATGCTACCGCATGTAACCAGCACGGAATCGACGCTTTCTTCCCGATTCTTCGAGGTGTCGTAACTTTGGCAGAAGCCATGGATCATGACAATGCCGCAGCAAATATGACCGACACCGTAGAGCAGGTGTTCCGCCTGATCAAATGCTGTGAATAAAAAAATCACCATATAATAAGGAGAATACTATGACTTACGATTTTAATACAATTGGCGCCTTGATTGGACTTGGAATTGCAATAGTCCTGATTATTCGAAAAATGCAGCCAGCCTATGCTTTGATTTTTGGAGCACTGATCGGCGGCCTTATTGGAAGCGGGGCAAACCTTTCCCTTACCGTAAATACCATGGTTTCAGGTGCAGGCAGCATGATGAGTTCTGTACTTCGTATTATGACTTCCGGTGTACTTGTCGGTGCCCTGATCAAAACAGGAGCAGCTGAAAAGATTGCTGAAACAATCGTTGATAAACTTGGAGAAAAACGTGCTGTTGCAGCAATTGCAATTTCCACTATGATTATCTGTGCTGTTGGTGTATTTATTGATATTTCTGTCATCACAGTAGCTCCAATCGCACTTGCCATTGCGAAAAAAGCCAACCTGTCCAAGCCTGGAATTCTGCTTGCTATGATCGGAGGAGGAAAAGCTGGTAATATCATTTCCCCTAACCCAAACACAATTGCAGCCAGCGAAGCTTTTGGTGTTGATCTTACCGGTCTGATGTTTAAAAATATCATTCCTGCACTTGCTGCACTGGTTATTGCCATTTTTCTGGCATCCCGTCTTGCAGAAAAAGAGGGTTCTCCGGTTCTGGATAGCGATTTAAGTGTTCAAAGTGATAAAAATCTTCCTGGTTTTCTTCACGCAATCCTTGGACCTGTACTGGTTATCATTCTTCTGGCACTTCGTCCAATCGCAGGAATTACCATTGATCCTCTGATTGCACTACCGCTTGGTGGTCTGCTTACCATCATCGTGACCGGAAATATAAAGAGTCTGATGTCCACACTGGAATTCGGTCTTTCAAAGGTAGTCGGAGTTTCTGTTCTGCTTATCGGAACCGGAACAATTGCCGGCATCATCAAAGCTTCTGCTCTTCAGTATGATGTAATCCATCTTATGGAAACTTTGAATATGCCATCCTTTGTCCTGGCTCCGGTAGCCGGAATTCTGATGGCAGCAGCAACGGCTTCTACAACTGCCGGGGCTACCGTAGCATCTCAGACATTCAGTGCACCACTTATGACAGCAGGGATACCAGCACTTTCTGCAGCAGCTATGATTCATGCAGGAGCTACTGTGCTGGATTCTCTTCCACACGGATCTTTCTTCCACGCAACCGGAGGATCTGTTGGAATGGAGATTAAAAACAGAATGAAACTGATTCCATATGAAGCAGCCGTTGGTATCACAAGCACACTGGTATCTGTAATTTTATTTCTGATACTGGGATGATCAGATAATTCAGCTATTTAGTTCTATTCATCGATAGTAATACATGTATGTAAGATCCAGGCTCTTCTCTCTCCTACGATCTTAACATAGAAATCCCCGCAGAGATTATTTAATCTATGCGGGGATTTTTGAATGCACCTTGCGGCGCACATCGCTAATGTATACATACCTCTGGTCTGAAGAACAGAAATCCTATCTGACTACTGATCTTTTTTAGAAACTTTTATTCTCCTCTTTCGTATACATGATAGGTTATTTCGCCCAGAATCTGTGGTTTCATAAAAGAGAGAAACCATTCTTCTGTAACCGGTTCATAGTAGTCCCAATATATGAGACGTACCTGCTGCTGTTCACACCTCATCTTTTTTCGTAAATCACGTTTCTGATTATCATAAAGAGCCTCTCTTCCACCAAAGAATTCTACTGGGGAATAGTGCTGAAGCCCCTGATATTCAACAGCAACCTTAATAGAAGGAATATATACATCTACGGACTGTCCCCGAAGCCAGTCCGGTTTATACTGAAAAACTGCGTCCGGATAATGATCATGTATGATACAGAACATCTTCTGCTCTGTTACCCATCTTCCGGATTCTTTTCCCTGCAGGATTAACTGCTGCCAGATGGCATCTTTTCGTTCTTGAAAGATTGCTGTATATTCATTTATAAGCTGTTTTACATTCGGATCTTTTACAGATCTCATACTTCTGAAATCATCCGTATATAGCTGCAGATTCTTAATCAGTTCATTGACTTCTGATAATCTATAATATTTTCTAAGAAATGCGAGGCCTTCAGTATTGTCTGCGTCTTCCTGTTTTATCTTTCGAAACGCATCCCATTCAAAAAGCATCAGGGCAATTTCTTCATATGCTGTTATCGGAAGTTTCACTGTATATAGGGTTTCCTCTTCCACCATTTCCACTGTAGTCTGTTCTGCTATGGCATGCAGGATGGCAGCATTTTTACCGTTGGGATAATGATAAAACACCTGTATAACCGTATCCTTTTCCTCAGACAGTTCTTTTAACTTCCAGCTGCCTTCCTCGCGAATCGTCTTTATGCAGGATTGAAGCCGGGTTCTGAATTCTTTCACCAACTGAGTTTTCTTTTTTGCGCAAAGCTTTTCTTTTTCCCTATGTGTATAGTCTTTATCTGTATCCAGAAGCCTCATACGATGGGCAAACACAGCTGAATTCGATTTTACAGTATAGAATTTATGATAATTTTCCAAATACTCATCAAACGTCTGAATTTGAAGAAACTCATTTTGTAATTCCAATTCCGC
>JAKSRN010000026.1 GCA_024403585.1 Lachnospiraceae bacterium
AAATGTTTACAGAATGTTTACAATTACAAGATGTCGGAAATGCCGCTTTTGCGGCATACCACATCTTGTTTTTTTGCCCGAAAATGCCGTAAATACAAGGAAAACAGGGTGTTTCGACCGTTTGCATTTTCAAAAATTAGTGTTTATAATCACAGCAAGGGTTATGAAGGGTGAATTGCTTTTAGAATAACAGAAAATCGAGGGATGATTATGATAAATGCAATTCAGGAATATGTGGTCTATTTACATGATGTAAAGGGCACATCCAAAAATACGGAAGCTGCGTATGCCAGAGATCTGAAGAAGGCGGCCGATTATTTTGCACAGCAGAATGTAATGGATCCGGCGAAGATCACAGCAACCGGTTTGAATTCGTACATGCTGTATCTGGAAAAAGAACAGCTCTCTCCGGCAACTGTTTCGAGACGTGTTGCCGCACTGCACTCCTTTTTTCAGTATTTATTACAGCAGGGGCGAATTGACAAAGATCCCTCAGAGGATCTGAAGCCGCCAAAGGTAGAAAAGAAGATGCCAGCCGTATTAAGTGTGGAGGAAGTGGATCTTCTTTTGGAACAGCCGGATGAGAAAACTGCAAAGGGAATCAGAGATAAAGCGATGCTGGAGCTGCTTTACGCAACAGGCATCCGAGTCAGTGAACTGATCCATCTTAAAGAAAAAGATGTGAATCTGACAATGAATTATGTTGCCTGCTCCGAGCAGGGAAAAGAACGTATGATACCGTTTGGGGATACGGCAAAAAAAGCGTTGAAAAGATACATAAAGAATTCCAGGGCAGACCTTCTCAAAGGAAAAGAAAGTGAATATCTATTCTGTAACTGCTCGGGCGGACTGATGAGCCGTCAGGGTTTCTGGAAGCTGATGAAGAGCTATGCCCTGCAGGCAGGGATCACAGAGGATATTACACCGCATACGTTGCGGCATTCTTTTGCTCTGCATCTGATCCAGAACGGAGCGGATCTGAAAAGTGTACAGGAGATGATGGGACACTCCGCCATTTCCACTACACAGGTGTATCTGAATATGGGACTCTATCATCTGCGAGATGTTTACGCAAAAGCACATCCCAGAGGGTGAAGCCTTGTTAGGGTATGCTCTTAGGAAAAAATATATTTGCTTATAGTGTTATACCATTGACGGATCACGTCATTCGAAGTATAATGCAATTCGCTGCTGAAGGCAGCCGACAGTTCATTTGTACCTTCCTGTCGAAAAACAAAACCGGGGCTATTCAGGATGATTCTATAGCTCTGCGTTTTCGTAACGCAGAGCTTTTTGTTTTCTCAGGAAGATTCTAGGGCTCTGCGTTATTTAGACGCAGAGCTTTTCTTCTGAATAAGCAAACGGATACATAGTAAGAAGGTATGGATTACATGCTTAGTCAGGAGGATTGGAAAATGTATTATTTGAGGACAGAAGACAGCTTTGACGCGGCACATTTCCTCTGGAATTATGAAGGAAAGTGCAGAAATATCCATGGACATCGATGGAAGGTTGTAGCGGAGATCAAAAGTCCGTCCTTAAGTCAAGTGGAACAGACCCGTGGGATGATCGTTGACTTCGGAAATCTGAAAAGCGATCTGAAAGCTCTTTGCGACAGATATGATCATAGCCTGATCATAGAGACCGGATCTTTAAAAGAAACAACACTTGCTGCCTTGTGCGATGAGAAGTTTAATGTGCAGGAGGTCCCTTTCCGGCCTACGGCAGAGAATTTTTCTCATTGCTTTTTTACGGAATTATCGAAGAAAGGATATGCGGTCCATCGGATCGAGGTATACGAGACTCCGAAGAATTGCGCAATCTATGAGGAGTAAGGGATGAAAGTTGTTGAAATGTTTACCAGTATCAACGGTGAAGGGACCCGTGCCGGTGAACTGGCTGTCTTTGTGCGATTTAAAGGCTGTAATCTCCGATGCAGCTATTGCGATACCATGTGGGCCAACGAAGGAGATTGCCCTTATGAAGAGAAAGGTCCGGAGGAGATTCTTCAGGAGATCCTTGCAAGCGGGATCCGCAATGTGACACTGACGGGGGGAGAACCACTGCTCCAGAAAGAGATGAAGGCGTTGCTGCATCTGCTTCTTCAGACGGATCTGCGGGTGGAGATTGAAACAAACGGTGCGGTTCGTCTGGCAGAGTATTGCCAGGAAAGACCGGTATTTACCATGGACTACAAGCTTCCTTCCAGTGGATGTGAGTCTCAGATGATCCTGGAAAATATGGAGCTGTTAGAAGCGGATGATACGGTGAAATTTGTTGTCGGAACAGCAGAAGATCTGGAAAGCGCCCTTGAACTGATACGCTTCTATGATCTGACAAACCATTGTCATGTGTACTTCAGTCCGGTGTTTGGTTCTATTGAACCGGTACAGATTGTGGACTTTATGATGGAGCATAAACTGAATGATGTGCGTTTGCAGATCCAGATGCATAAGGTGATCTGGGATCCGAATCAGAGAGGCGTGTAAGAGGATCATGCTTCCCGATACAATTCAGAATAGAGAGTGAGGATAAGTACATGAAAGCATTGGTATTGTCCAGCGGAGGCGTGGATTCCACCACAGCCCTTGGTCTGGCAGTTAAAAAATACGGAAAAGAGAATGTGATCGCCCTTTCTGTTTCTTATGGACAGAAACATGATAAAGAGATCAGGGCAGCAATCGCAGTTGCAGAATATTATGGGGTTGAACAGCTGTTTCTGGATCTGAGCAAAATATTCCAGTACAGTAACTGTTCCCTTCTTCAGCAATCCGCAGAAGAGATACCGGAAGCCAGTTACGCGGAACAGATTTCACAAACGGAAGGAGAAAAGCCTGTCAGCACTTATGTTCCCTTTCGGAATGGCCTCTTCCTTTCATCAGCGGCAAGTATTGCTTTGAGCAAGGAGTGTGAGGTGATCTGTTACGGTGCACATGCAGATGATTCTGCGGGTTTTGCATATCCGGACTGTTCTCCGGTGTTTAATAACGCTATGAATGAAGCAATCTGGGAAGGGTCGGGGCACCAGCTGAGAGTGGAAGCTCCTTTTGTGAATGTTACAAAGGCTGAAGTGGTCCGAATGGGACTGGAGCTGCAGGTTCCTTATGAATTGACCTGGTCCTGCTATGAAGGTAGCGAGAAGCCATGCGGAAGATGTGGCACCTGTATTGATCGTGCGGCAGCATTTCAGGCAAATCATGTGGCAGATCCGGCATTGAGATAAGGAGTTGATAAGATGAGAGAAAAAGAAGGATTAACATTACTTGGAAACAAACATACAGAATACAGCATGGATTATGATCCGTCAGTGCTGGAGGCATTCGCAAATAAGCATCCGGAACGTGACTACTTTGTAAAATTTAACTGTCCGGAATTTACCAGCTTATGCCCGATCACAGGACAGCCTGATTTTGCAACGATCACCATCTCCTATGTGCCTGATGAGAAGCTGGTGGAGAGTAAATCTCTGAAACTCTATCTTTTTTCATTCAGAAATCACGGTGATTTTCATGAGGATGTGATCAACATCATTATGAAGGATCTGATCGCGCTTATGGATCCTAAATATATCGAGGTATGGGGAAAATTCCTGCCTCGAGGAGGTCTTTCCATTGATCCTTATTGCAATTGCGGAAAACCGGGAACCCGGTGGGAGAAGGCAGCATGGGAACGTATGTGTAATCATGACCTGTTTCCTGAGAAAGTAGATAATCGATAAAATTGATTACGCATAAGCATGAAGCAGAGCCGAATGCGAATGTCCGCTTTCCCTGTTAGAAAAGAATCTTAGAAAAACATCCCCTGGGGCTATGGTCAGCTCCAGGGGATGTTTTATTTAACGGACATGTTTCTATTGAGGAAATCAGCACCATGCCGCGATCTCGTAGATCAGACGCTCGGATGCTTCCCATCCAAGGCAAGGATCTGTGATGGATTTTCCGTAGATATGTGGCTCGCAGCCGATCTTCTGACTGCCTGGCTCCAGATAGCTTTCGATCATAAGACCTTTTACCAGACGACCGATTCTTGGATCGTATCTGCGGCTGTTCAGGATCTCTCGGGTGATACGAGGCTGCTGCTCGTATTTTTTGCCGGAGTTGTTGTGGTTTGTATCAACGATACATGCCGGGTAGCTTAAGTTTGTATTCTCATACAGGTCCAGAAGCAACTCAAGATCCTCATAGTGGTAGTTCGCAATGGAGTTGCCGTGTTTGCTGGTAGCTCCACGCAGAATGGTATGGGTAAGTGGATTTCCGGTTGTATGGGTTTCCATATTTCTGTAAATGAAAGTATGGGATGCCTGTGCAGCGATCACAGAGTTCATCATAACAGTGAGGTTTCCGCTGGTAGGGTTTTTCATTCCTGCCGGGATATCAAGACCGGATACGGTAAGACGATGCTGCTGGTTCTCTACAGATCTTGCACCGATGGCAACATAAGAAAGAAAATCGTCAACGTAAGCCCAGTTTGCAGGATAGAGCATCTCATCAGCTGCTGTCAGTCCGGATTCAGAAAGGGCACGGATGTGCATCTTTCTCATGGCTTTCAGACCTTCTACAAGATCCGGTTTTTTCTCTGGGTCAGGCTGATGAACGATTCCTTTGTAACCTTCACCTGTGGTTCGAGGTTTGTTTGTGTAGATTCTTGGAATCAGGATGAGGCGGTCTGCCACTTTCTCCTGAAGCTTCGCAAGACGGTTGACATACTCGCAGACTGCATCCTCGTTATCTGCAGAACATGGTCCGATAAGAACGAGGAACTTATTGGACTCTCCGGTAAATACCTTTTTGATCTCAGCATCTCTTTCAACCTTGATGCGTGCGGATTCAGCAGAAATAGGCAGGACATCTTTGATCTCTTCCGGTGTGGGAAGCTCTCTTACTGACTGAAAACTCATATTTTATATTCTCCTTTTAAGGTTTTTATTTCGGCAAGAACGCCCTGAGGTATTCTTGAATTTTATCAGGTTACATCATACACCCAGAAAGAAAAAATGTCGATACTTTCCTGTTTTCGACTGTGAAGGTTGACACTAAGCTCTATGAATGGTATAGTAAGCGTGTGAAATCCGAGTAAAATAGTCGGATTTATTAAAACAGGTTAGCACCGGTCAGTGTGCACCTTTTTCAGGAGGGATAAGAATTGAAATTATCCACAAAGGGAAGATATGGATTGAGAGCACTGGTCGATCTGGCTGTACATGAAGCGGATGCAGTATCCATTCAGAGTATAGCAGAGAGACAGGGGATCTCAGAGAGTTACCTGGAACAGCTGGTCCGGCTTCTGAAGAAAGCAGGTCTGGTTACCAGTGTAAGAGGAGCAGGCGGTGGATACCGTCTGGCGAAACCGTCCACTGAGATATCGGTGGGAGATATTTTACGGGCACTGGAAGGAAATCTGGATGCCGTAAGCTGTGCAGCCTTTCAGGAGGAGCAGAGCTGTCAGAGTGCAGACTGCTGTGTGACAAAATTTGTCTGGAAAAAGATCAATGATGCGATCGCACAGACCGTTGATGGGATCTATCTGGAAGAATTGGTACAGGACAGCAGGGCAGTGATTGAAAAACATGGAAAAAACCAGAATGTCATGTGCTGACAATGGTTAAAAAATATACTGGGCAAGGAGATAAGAGTATGATTTATCTGGATAATGCAGCAACAACAAGAACAGCACCACAGGTTCTGGAAGCAATGCTTCCGTACTTCTCAGAGTGCTATGGTAATGCTTCCAGCGTTTATAAACTGGGACAGGAGAGTAAAAAGGCTATTACGAAAGCTCGTGAGCAGATCGCGAATGTACTGGGTGCAAAAACAGATGAGATCTATTTTACAGCCGGCGGAAGTGAGGCTGATAACTGGGCTTTAAAAGCTACATATGAGTTCTATAAAGGAAAAGGAAATCATATCATCACAACGAAGATTGAGCATCATGCAATCCTGCATACATGTGAATATCTGGAGCAGAAACGTGGTGCTAAGATCACTTATCTGGATGTGGATGCAGACGGAATGATCAGTCTGGAGGAGCTGGAGGCAGCTATTACACCTGAGACCATTCTGATCTCTATCATGGCTGCAAACAACGAGATCGGAACCATTGAGCCGATCAAAGAGATCGGTGCGATCGCTAAAAAGCACGGCGTTCTTTTCCATACAGATGCTGTACAGGCATTTGGCCAGGTACCGATCAATGTTGATGAGTGTAATATTGATATGCTGAGTTCCTCAGGTCACAAGATCAACGGACCAAAGGGAATCGGTTTCCTTTATATCAGAAAAGGAGTGAAGATCCGTTCCTTTGTTCATGGCGGAGCACAGGAGAGAAAACGTCGTGCAGGTACAGAGAATGTTCCGGGTATCGTAGGATACGGAGCTGCTGCACAGCTTGCGAACGAGACTATGGCAACACGTACTGCAAAAGAAATTGAACTGAGAAACTATCTGATCGGCAGAATCAAGGCAGAGGTTCCAAACTGCAAACTGAACGGACATCCGGAGAAACGTCTTCCAAACAATGCAAACTTCAGCTTTGAGTTTATTGAGGGCGAGTCACTTCTGATCATGCTGGATATGGCCGGCATCTGCGGTTCCAGCGGATCTGCATGTACATCAGGATCCCTGGATCCATCTCATGTACTGATGGCGATCGGTCTCCCTCACGAGATCGCTCACGGATCCCTCAGACTGACTCTTTCTGATGAGACAACCAAAGAAGACATTGATTTCACTGTAGAGAAAGTAAAAGAGATCGTTGCCCGTCTTCGTAATATGTCCCCTCTGTATGAGGATTACAAGGCAGGAAAGTCAAAATCCATTATTGAAACAAGATATTAAAGAATATGAAGAGAAGCGGAATAGAACTATCCGTTTTACAGGCAAAGGTCAGAAGCAGACCGGTCGAATAAAGAACAGAAAGGAATATTGACATGTATAGTGATAAAGTAATCGATCATTTTACCAATCCGAGAAATGTAGGAGAGATTGAGAATGCCAGCGGCGTAGGAACTGTAGGTAATGCAAAATGCGGAGATATCATGAGAATTTATCTTGATATCGATGAGGCAGGCGTGATCCGGGACTGCAAATTTAAAACATTTGGCTGTGGTGCAGCAGTTGCAACCAGCAGTATGGCAACAGAACTGGTAAAAGGAAAAACGATCCAGGAGGCACTGGAGATCACCAATAAAGCTGTTATGGAAGCACTGGATGGCCTTCCACCGGTAAAAGTACATTGTTCACTTCTGGCAGAGGAAGCAATCCATGCAGCACTTTGGGATTATGCTCAGAAGAACGGGATCGAGATTGAAGGACTTGAGAAACCAAAGACGGATATCAGTGAGACTGAAGAAGAGGAAGAGTATTAATGCCGAATAAAAAGGTTGTTGTGGGCATGTCCGGAGGAGTTGACTCCTCCGTGGCGGCCCTTCTTTTAAAGGAACAGGGATATGATGTGATCGGTGTTACCATGCAGATCTGGCAGGACGAGGATGAGTTTACCCTGGAAGAGCAGGGGGGCTGCTGCGGACTTTCTGCTGTGGATGATGCAAGAAGAGTGGCTGAGACCATTGGGATCCCTTATTATGTAATGAATTTCAAACAGGAATTCAAAGCAAGAGTCATGGATTATTTTGCGGAGGAATACCTCAGCGGACGAACTCCGAATCCATGTATTGCATGTAACCGCTATGTGAAGTGGGAAGCACTTCTGAACAGAAGCCTTGAGATCGGAGCGGATTACATTGCCACCGGACATTATGCACAGATCCGACAGCTGGAGAACGGCAGATATGCGATCTGTAATTCTGTAACTGCAGAAAAAGATCAGACCTATGCACTTTATAATCTGACACAGGAACAGTTATCCCATACATTAATGCCTGTCGGGGCTTACACAAAACCAGAGATCCGTCAGATTGCAGAAAAAGCAGGGCTGCCGGTTGCTCATAAACATGACAGCCAGGAAATCTGTTTTGTACCGGATAAGGATTATGCTTCTTTTATCACAAATTATACGGGCCGCAGTCTCCCGGAAGGAAATTTCGTGGATGAGGCAGGTAACGTCCTGGGACGGCATAAAGGCATTACACATTATACAGTGGGACAGAGAAGAGGTCTGGGGCTTCCTATGGGACGAAGAGTTTTCGTGCGGGAACTCCGCATGGATACGAATGAAGTTGTGATCGGAGAGGGAGATCAGGTTTTCTCCAATGACCTGACTGCAGACCGCATTACTTTTATGGGTGTACCGCCCCTTGCGATTGGTGAGAGCGACAGCTTTATCGGCAAGATCCGATATGGTCACAAGGGTTCACCGTGTATTGTTACAAGAACCGGTGAAGACAGCATTCGCTGCAGTTTTGAGGAACCGGTACGTGCGATCACACCTGGTCAGGCCCTTGTTTTATACAGGGATGGTTACGTGGCAGGCGGAGGAACAATTCGATAAATTATGTCTGGGGTAATCTCTTATATGCATAGTGTGTGTAAATGGGAGTTATTATAGCATAAATGTGTTTTTTTGGCTTTTTTATCTTGTAATTTCGTGCATTTTCATGTACAATACCAACATGTTTTGGTTTTGTTACCTATAGTTTTTATTTTTTAGGAGGAATTAAAAAATGGCAGTAAGAGTAGCGATTAATGGATTTGGTCGTATCGGTCGTCTGGCTTTCCGTCAGATGTTCGGAGCAGAGGGTTATGAAGTAGTTGCAATCAATGACCTTACTTCTCCAAAAATGTTAGCTCATCTTCTGAAATATGACTCTTCTCAGGGAAAATATGCTCTGGCTGAGACAGTTTCTGCAAGCGATGACTCCATCACAGTAGATGGCAAAGAAATCAAAATCTATGCTTTCCCAGATGCAAACAACTGCCCATGGGGAGATCTGAAAGTAGACGTAGTTCTGGAGTGCTCCGGATTCTACACATCTAAAGCTAAAGCACAGGCTCATATCAACGCTGGTGCTCGTAAAGTAGTTATTTCCGCACCTGCTGGAAATGATCTGCCAACAATCGTTTACAATGTAAACCATGACACACTGACAGCTGAGGATACAATCATTTCTGCAGCTTCTTGTACAACAAACTGTCTGGCACCTATGGCTAAAGCTCTGAACGAGCTGGCTCCAATCAAATCTGGTATCATGTGCACAATCCATGCTTACACAGGCGATCAGATGCCACTTGACGGACCACAGAGAAAAGGCGATCTGAGAAGATCCCGTGCTTGTGCTATCAACATCGTTCCTAACAGCACAGGTGCTGCAAAAGCTATCGGTCTTGTTATCCCATCCCTGAACGGCAAACTCATCGGTGCTGCTCAGCGTGTACCAACCCCAACAGGATCTACAACAATCCTTACAGCAGTAGTTGAGGGAACACCATCCAAAGACGAGATCAACGAGAAGATGAAAGCATCTGCTACAGAGTCCTTCGGATACAACACAGACGAGATCGTTTCTTCCGATATCATCGGAATGAGATTTGGTTCTCTGTTTGATGCTACACAGACAATGGTTATGCCACTGGACAACGGAACATCTGAGGTTCAGGTAGTTTCTTGGTATGATAACGAGAACTCCTACACAAGCCAGATGGTTCGTACAATCAAATACTTCTCTGAGCTTGCTTAATTGTAACTCGGTGCGAAAGCCTGCTTAGCAGGAATAGCAGAGAAAACATTTAGAACCCTGAGGGTCCGGTCTTTTTGGACCGGACCCTTTTTTCGATAACAAGAGCGCAGGTTCTTGTTTTGAAGGTTCCGCAGGGCACAGATCTGTGTTTCCATGCGGAACATGTGTCTTACAGCAAAGACTGCAAGACAACCAAACAGTAAAGGAGATTAGTAATAATGGGTCTTAATAAAAAATCAGTAGATGATCTTACAAACCTTAAAGGAAGACGCGTTCTGGTTCGTTGCGATTTCAATGTTCCTCTTAAAGATGGTGTGATCACAGATGAGACACGTATCAATGCAGCACTTCCAACAATCAACAAACTTCTTGGAGAGGGCGCAAAAGTTATTCTTTGCTCTCATCTTGGAAAAGTTAAAAACGGCCCTAACGAGAAAGAGTCCCTGGCACCGGTTGCTGCAAGACTGTCTGAGAAACTCGGCAAAGAGGTTAACTTCGTAGCTGATTACAATGTAACAGGTGAGGCTGCTACAGCTGCAGTTGCTGCTATGAACGATGGTGATGTAGTTCTTCTTCAGAATACACGTTTCCGTGGCGCTGAGGAGACAAAGAACGGCGAGCAGTTCTCTCAGGAGCTGGCTGATCTGGCTGATGATTATGTATGTGACGCATTTGGTTCTTCTCATAGAGCACATGCATCTGTTGCTGGCGTTACAAAATGCATCACTGCTAAAGGCGGAAGCAATGTTGTTGGATACCTGATGCAGAAAGAGATCGACTTCCTTGGAAAAGCTGTTGAGAATCCAGTTCGTCCATTCGTAGCTATCCTTGGTGGTGCTAAAGTTGCTGATAAACTGAACGTTATCAACAACCTGCTTGAGAAATGTGATACTCTTATCATCGGTGGTGGTATGGCTTACACATTCCTGAAAGCACAGGGTAAAGAGATTGGAAACTCCATGCTGGATGAGTCTAAGATCGATTACTGTAAAGAGATGATGGAGAAAGCAGCAGCTCTTGGAAAAACTCTGCTTCTTCCTGTAGATACAACTGTTGCAGCTGGATTCCCTAACCCAATCGATGCTGAGATCGATGTTGAGGTTGTTACAGAGATTCCTGCAGACAAAGAGGGTCTTGATATCGGTACAGAGACAGCTAAACTGTACGCAGAGGCTGTTAAATCCGCTAAGACTGTTGTTTGGAACGGACCGATGGGTGTATTCGAGAACCCAACACTGGCAGCTGGTACTCTGGCAGTAGCAAAAGCTATGGCTGAGACAGAGGCTACAACAATCATCGGTGGTGGAGATTCTGCAGCAGCTGTTAACCAGATGGGAATGGGCGCTCAGATGAGCCACATCTCTACTGGTGGTGGCGCTTCTCTGGAATTCCTTGAGGGAAAAGAGCTTCCAGGTGTTGCGGCAGCAGACGATAAATAATATAATAGTTAAGAATCCCCGCAGGGATTGATCTATATTATTTAAAAAGATCCATATTAAAGGAGAAGAAAATCATGGCAAGAAGAAAAATTATCGCAGGTAACTGGAAGATGAATATGACTCCAACAGAGGCTGTTGCTCTTTGTGAGACATTAAAACCACTCGTAGTAAACGATGATGTTGACGTTGTTTTCTGCGTTCCAGCTATCGACATCGTTCCAGTAGCAAAAGCTGTTGAGGGAACAAATATTGCAGTAGGTGCTGAGAACTTCTACATCGAGGATAAAGGAGCTTACACAGGTGAGATTTCTGCTCCAATGCTTCTGGATGCAGGTGTTAAATATGTAATCATCGGACATTCTGAGCGTCGTGAGTACTTTGGTGAGGATGATGCATTCCTTAACGCAAAAGTTAAAAAAGCTTTCGCTTCCGGACTTACACCAATTCTTTGCTGTGGTGAGTCTAAAGAGCTTCGTGAGAGAAATGCATACAAAGATTGGATCAACCTTCAGATCAAAGCTGATCTTGATGGAATTACAGCTGAGCAGGTAGCTTCTATGGTTATCGCTTACGAGCCAATCTGGGCTATCGGAACAGGTCTTACAGCTACATCTGATCAGGCACAGGAAGTTTGTGCAATGATCCGTAACACAATCGCTGAGATGTATGATACAGATACAGCTGAGAAAGTTCGTATCCAGTACGGCGGATCTATGAACGCTGGAAACGCTGCTGAGCTGCTTGCTAAACCTGACATCGATGGCGGACTGATCGGTGGCGCAGCTCTGAAACCAGACTTCGGAAAGATTGTAAACTACAACAAATAATTTCTGAACACGGAACATGACTGAATAAAAAAGAGACTCCTGTTGAGGCAATGACCTCAACAGGAGTTTTTTGTGTATATGATGAGCCAAGTGGCTGCGTGTGCTTGCACACAGGCAGACATTTGGCGAATGTACATCATCGAGACGATCGTCGAGATGGTGTACGAAGTATACAAGATCGAGTAGGAGTCAGTCTACTCGATCTTATTTGTGCAAATATAACAAAAAAACATATGGATTTTCGATAATTATTTTATGCTGAAATAATACTTTCTTCACAATCTTTTTATTGAAATGTGGTATCATGACAATCGTAGGCTAAAAAAGAATAGTTTATTTACTGAATTACCCCTAAAAGGTAAGAATTGATACAGGTGAATGACATGAATAAAAATACAGATGAAGAATTATTTGCCGAAGAGCTGGCAGCATCACTCAGCCGTCAGATTTCCGGTGAGGAAATCGAGGAACACGTGCTGGATTTTTCTGAAGATCATTCTGAAAAATTGATAGATTTGGACTTGCTGGATGATCTCGACATAGAAGAAGAAAAAGAAGACCCGGATGCACTGCTGAGAGAACTTCAGGCTGCTGTTGAGAAGGAGTTTTCCACAGACGCAGAGGAAACTGAAGCAAAG